>JANQPS010000883.1 GCA_028285365.1 Thermoanaerobaculia bacterium
CGACGGGTACTTCGGGGGCGCGAAACTCGGTCTCCGCCAGAAGTGGCTCCAAGGCCGAACGCGCGGGAGCCATGAGGGACGAATGAAACGGCGCCGAGACCGGAAGGATCACCGCGCGCTTGGCACCGCGCTCCTTGGCGATCTCGCTGGCTCGCTCGACGGTGGCACGCGAGCCCGCGATCACGATTTGTCCCGGCGCGTTGAGGTTTGCCAGGTCGCAGACGCCCGAGACTTCGTTCGCCGCCGTTTCAGCGACTTCGCGAAGCACGGTCTCCTCGAGACCGAGCACAGCCGCCATGGCGCCTTCCCCGACCGGTACCGCCTCCTGCATGAAGCGTCCTCGCTCACGCACCAACCTGACGGCGTCCGAGAAATCGAGACACCCCGACGCGACGAGAGCCGAGTACTCACCGAGACTGTGGCCTGCCAGAACGGCCGGGCGCGGCAAAGAGGCCCGCAGGTGAGTCCACGCGGCAACCGAATGGGTGAGGATGGCCGGCTGCGTGTTTTCGGTCAGCTTCAGTGCGTCTTCGGGCCCTTCCCAGCAGAGCCCGGACAAGTCGAACGCGAGCGCCTCGTTGGCTTCGTCGAAGACGGCACGTGCGTCTGAATCCGCATCGGCCAGCTCACGACCCATGCCGACGACCTGCGAGCCTTGACCCGGGAAAACCACGGCAAGCTGCATCTTCAGTCCTTCCTCTCCATCAGATCCGTCAGATCCATCAGACCGTCTGTCCGGCTACCACGCCACGACGGCTGCACCCCAGGTCAGACCGGCACCAAACGCCGTCATGACCACGAGATCGCCGTCTGCGATGTGCCCCGCACGATTCAACTCGTCGAGCGCAATGGGGATGGACGCAGCCGAGGTGTTGCCGAGGCGTTCGATGTTGACGTACACCCGATCCGAATCGATCGCGAGGCGCTGTCCGACGGCATCGATGATGCGTCGATTGGCCTGATGCGGGATGAGCCACCTGACGTCGTCGTAGGTGTAACCGCTCGCGCTGAGCGCCTCGTCGCTGACTTCGGCCAGCGAGCGCACCGCGATCTTGAACGTCTCCGACCCCTTCATCTTGATGAAAGGCAGTCGCTCGTCGATGCTCGACTTATCGTTGGGAGGGCGAAGGCTGCCACCACCCGGCATGTGAATCAGATCGTGGAGGTTGCCGTCGGAGTGCATACGCACCGCAAGGACCCCACTCTGATCGGCGCTGTCATGAGCCTGCACGACGCACGCTGCCGCCCCGTCCCCGAAGAGCACACAGGTCTGACGATCTTCCCAGTCGACGAACCTCGACAAGATCTCGGAGCCGATGAGCAGGACGTTGCGGGCCGATCCATTCTCGATGAACTGAGTCGCGATGTTGAGGCCGTAGATGAAACCCGAGCAGCCCGCCGCGAAGTCGAAGGCTGCCGCTCGGCTAGCACCCAGCTGCTGCTGAACGAGGCACGAGGTTGCGGGGAACAACATGTCGGGCGAAACGGTCGCTACGAGAATCAGATCGAGCTCGTCCGCCTCGACTCCGGCCATCTCGAGGGCCTTCTTGGCGGCGGGCACGGCGAAGCAGCTGTTGGCCTCGCCGTCGCCTGCGATCCGGCGCTCCTCGCTCCCCGTTGGAGTCGTGATCCAGTCGTCCGCAGTCTCGACCAGCCGCTCGAGATCAGTGTTCGAGAGGATGCGGTCCGGTAGGGCGTGGCCCGTTCCTACGATCCGCGCCCTCATTCGCCGACGACCCCGGGGACGGAGTCGCGGGCATGGAGCTCGGTGAGACGCTCGCTAATGCGCTCGGCGGTTCGAGCGTCACAGAACTCGACCGCCCGCAGGATGGCGTTCTTGATGGCTTTGCTGTTGGAGCGCCCGTGAGCGATGAAACAGCCGGCCTTGAGGCCGAGGAGTGGTGCTCCACCAAACTCGTCGTAGGCGGTTCGCTTGCGAAATCGCAGGAGCGCCGGACGCGTCAAGCCACCGCCTAGACGGGTCAGGGGGCTTTTCTCGATCTCCTCGCGGATCATCAGCAGCACCATCTCGGCCAAAGCCTCGGCGCTCTTGAGAAGGACGTTGCCGACAAATCCGTCGCAGGCGATCACGTCGACAGTGCCCTTGAACAGATCGCTACCTTCGACGTTACCGACGAAGTCGAGCTGAGACGCCTCCAGGTAACCGAAGGCCTCCTTCGTGAAGTCGTTGCCTTTGCCCTGCTCTTCGCCGATCGACAAGAGACCCACGCGTGGTCTCTCGAGATTGAGAATCTGTTGAGCGTAGAGATCGCCCATCACCGCAAACTGGCGTAGCTGTTCGGGCTTGGAGTCGATATTCGCGCCCACGTCCAGGAGCACCGTCCAGCCGCGCGGGTTCGGCAGCGTCGCGGCCAGAGCAGGCCGATCGACCTCAGGCGCGGAGCCAATGATCATCTTGGCGGCAACCATGGCTGCCCCGGTATTGCCAGCACTCACCATCGCCTGTGCGCGGCCATCGCGCACCGCCTCGGCGGCGATCCGCACAGAGGACTTGCGCTTCTTGCGAATCGGCGTGATCGGAGGCTCGTCCATGCCGACCACCTCGTCGGCGTGGATCACTTCGAGTCGTCGAGCCACGTCGGCCGGTACCTGCAGCCGGTGCAGTTCTTCGTCGAGCCGATCCTCGTGCCCGACCAGCAGCACACCCACGCCCTCCTCGGCAGCTTGGACGGCTCCCTCAACCGGGAGTCGCGGCGCTTCGTCGCCGCCCATGGCATCGACGGCAACCTTCACGACGTTCGACATAGCGATTTCTTTCCCGAGTATCTCGTCATGCACCCGTCGACTCGCAGCCGACAGCTGCTACCACAGTGGCTCGTTGCGCCACCGCACCGCACGAAGACCACGGCACGGCCAGGCCTCGAGCCGAACCCCACGCCGTGCGGCCCGACTCACTTCGAATCCGATTCCCGTCGCCGGAAATCCGTGGACTGGTCCTCAGGACCGTCCCCTCTAGTCTCTTAGAGCGAGTCTTTGGCCTCGATCACGTCCCGCCCGCGGTATTCACCACATGCGTGGCAGGCGCGGTGCGGACGCTTCACCTCTCCGCAGCTGGGGCACGTCGACGACGCCGGACGATCGAGCGCATCGTGCGACCGCCGGCGGTCGCGGCGAGCCTTCGAATGTCGCCTCTTGGGATTGGCCATGAGTTTGTCTCCTCTTGACGTTCCGCATCTCAGCGGAGCTCGGAGAGTTTCGTTGAAGAAACTCGGTTTGGACTCGGTGGTTCGGTTGGGTGGAAATCGAAGCGGTGGGTCGTCAGGTCGCGCGGCCAGTCGCGGGCTCGAATCAGGACTCGGAAGCGTCCTCCGAACCGAGCTGTGCCTTCAGTGCCGCCAGACCCGACCATCTCGGATCTACCGGCGCGACGCACTTGCAGTCACCCTGGTTGAGGTTGATTCCACATTCTGGACACAGTCCTCGGCACTCGCTCGAGCAGAGCGGCTTCATGGGCACACCGAGCTGGATCTGCTCTCTGATGAGAGGCAACGTGTCCAGTGTTTCGCCAACGATCGTCATGGTGTCCAGGTCTTGCTCGGCCAGCTCGGCCTCCAGTTCGAAATCGAAAGGCGCTTCCTCAGCTTGTTCTTCGACCAGCACGAGAAGCTCGAAGTCACAACACTCCTCGCTGCTGCTGGCTTCGAGACATCGGGTACACACCAGACCCTGGCTGTACTCGAGGCGAGCCCGCACGAGATAGCCGTCCTGGGCCGCGCTCACCGTACCCGCACACGCGATGGAGCCGAGCGACGCCAGCTCGGGAATCTCGAGTTCCTCTAGATCGAGCTCAGCGACCTCATCCCACCTGAAAGGCTCGTGCCGGGCTTCCTCTAGCGTGATCAGCATGACGAACTCCCGGCGCAGAAACGGGGAATCTACGAGAACCTGACGGTCGCTGTCAATCGTTCCGGTGCGTGCTCGAGTCCATCGGCGCGGCCCCGACTGAGGCGATTGTCGGGCCGACGACCCTCTCGAGCCCTGACCTGCTCTGGCACAGGGTGGTCGCCCGGCCGCCGCCCCGGCTTGCACGCCGGACCCTACCGTTCAACAATAGCGCCACGCTGCGCCCTGTCGCTGCTGGACCGCCGCTGGACCGCTGCCGGGCCGCATGCCAGGCCGCTGCCGGATCGAGTCCGGCCAAAACGGAACAACCGGCATGATCGGATGGCGCCTCGATCGACGACCGAGGTTCATCGTCAGCTGGAGTACGACAAACGTCCATAGGTGAGCTGAGCGCCACCGGATCTGCATGTCAAGGAACACCGACGACGGCACTCCAAGCCGCAACGGCGGCCGATTGGAGTCGGTACCGGAACCGCTACGGCCCATCGTGAGGACGATCCTCGATCCCATGCGGCGAGTCGCACGGCGCGTCTGGCAGCTACTGTTGTTCTTCTCGCCATGGCGGATTGCACGCACCTTCAGCTTCCTGCTGAGACTGCGCCGCGAGGCGCGCACCCGACGCGCCGGTGATGCAGTCACGGTCGCGATCGACATCAACGCGTTCTGGGAGCCACTGACCGGTATCGGCTGGTACCTGTACCTGCTCCTCGAGGAGCTCCGCGACCGCGAGGACCTCGAGCTGCGGCTCTACGGTCCTCAGATGATCGTCGACGAAAATGCCCCTCAGCCGACCGTCGAGCTCCCCCACGGCAGCGCGATCGAGGTCGTGCACTACGAGGTTCCTCAGGAGCTCTGCATCCCGAGAGCCCTGCTGATCCGGATTCTGCGGCGCTTCGAGCGCTTTCTCGTCGCCGCCGACCGCAACCAGGTCGTCTTCGCACCCAACTACTTCCCGCCGGAAAGGCTCAAGTCGGCCGGCGGCCAACTGGTCGCGACCATTCACGACCTCGGCTTCAAAAAGGTCCCCTGGACCCTTCGCGAGGAGACGCGCAGACTGCTGGCGAGCAACCTAGAAGCCTGCATGAAGAAAGCCTCCATCATCCTGACCGACTCGGAGACCGTTCGTCAGGAGCTGATCGCTTCAGGCTACGAGCGTCCCGAAGCAGCACGGACCGTGCACCTGGGTCCCGGTCACCTGGATCGAGTCACCGCCCGAGCCGCATTGCCGGAGGGGCTGAGGCCAGGCTACGGCCTTCACGTCGGCACCCTCGAGCCTCGCAAGAACCTGGAAAAGTTGCTCGAAGCCTGGGAGATCGCTCGACGAGACCACGGGCTGGATATCGAGCTCGTGCTCTGCGGCCACAGCGGCTGGAAGAGCGACGCCCTGCTCGAGAAGATCGGCGCCGCGAGCCGTGAGGGATGGTTGCATCACTTCGGCTACGTGGACGAAGGCCTGCTCGGCACTCTCTACGACCAGGCGTCCTTTTTTGCCTGTTCGTCCCTCTACGAGGGATTTGGCCTGCCCCTTCTGGAAGCCATGGGCGCCGGGCTTCCGGTCATCTGCAGCGACATCCCGGTCTTCCGGGAGGTAGCGGGATCGGCCGCCACCTTCTGCGATCCCGAGAAGCCAGAGCTCTGGGCCGTCGAGCTGAGCGAGATCGCCGGCAGCTCCTCCAGACGGGACGCCATGACCGCCGCCAGCCGACGACGATTTGCCGACTTCTCCTGGGCAAAGACGGCTGGGGAGACCGCCGCCGCCTGGCTACAGGTCGCAAGACCCAGCTAACGACGTTACGATGAGCCGCAGCCGATCGGTCGTGAGCCGTAGCACGCCATCAGTATCTCTGCGACGCTCCCCGCGCCTCGGTCCGACCGGCAGCATCATCGACACCAAGACAATCGATCTGTGCCCCTGAGAGCACTCCCGCCCGGAACCCATGGCACGCGGGACTCGAAGACGCAGGAATACGGAATTCAAGACATGCGAACAGCTTTGGTCACCGGCATCACCGGACAAGATGGCGGGTATCTCGCCCGTCACCTTCTGGCTCACGACTACCGTGTGGTCGGCGCCTATCGGCACGGCTCGAAACCGCGCGCGCAAAACCTCAACGCTCTCGGTATTCGCGACGACATCGAGCTCATTCCTCTCGAACTGCTGGAGACGACCAACCTCCTTCGCATCGTCGACAAGTACCGGCCTGACGAGGTCTACAACTTGGCTGCCCAGAGCTTCGTGGCCGTGTCGTTCGAGCAGCCGCTCCTGACCTCGAACATCAATGCCCTCGGAACCATGCGTCTGCTGGAGGCGATCAGAGCGATTCAGCCGGAGGCACGTTTCTACCAGGCCTCGACCAGCGAGATGTTCGGTCGGGTCCACGACGTCCCGCAGACCGAAGAGACGCCCTTCTATCCCCGCAGCCCTTATGGGGTTGCCAAGCTGTTTGCCCACTGGGCCACGGTCAACTACCGCGAGTCACACGATCTGTTCGCGTGTAGCGGAATTCTGTTCAACCACGAGTCGCCACTTCGTGGCCCCCAGTTCGTCACTCGCAAGATCACCCAGGGCATCGCGCGGATCGAAACCGGCAAGCAGAGCGAAATCGTGCTCGGCAATCTGAGCGCCAAGCGCGATTGGGGTTACGCCAGTGAGTACGTTGAAGCGATGTGGCTCATGCTCCAGCAAGACGAGCCCGATGACTTCGTGGTCGCATCCGGCGAGACACGCACGGTACGCGAGTTCGTCGAGGCGGCGCTGGCCGCCGCCGGCCGCGAAGTGGAATGGAAAGGCGAAGGAATCGACGAGCGCGGCATCGACAAGCAGAGCGGCAAGACCCTCATTCGAGTCTCGGAAGACTTCTACCGCCCGGCCGAAGTCGATCTGCTCCTGGGGGATCCCAGCAAAGCCGAGAAGGCTCTCGGATGGCAGCGCAAGACCTCGTTCGAAGAGCTCGTCAGGTTGATGGTCGAAGCGGATCTCGCACTCGAGCGAGGGGAATCGCCGAGTCGCCTCTGACACTCGAGAGACTCGTCGTGACCATCGGCACTCAAGGAGAGGCTCTTCGACAGATCGTGAGAACCTACAGCAGCGATCTGGCGTCCTCACTCTCGTCTTTTAGAGTTCTCTCTGAACAGACCCAGGGTGCGGTCCGCCCGTGAGGCGCACGATCGCCATCGATGCGCGCAAGCTCAGCGACTTCGGAATCGGGACCTACGTCCGCCACCTGATCGACCATCTCGGCGAGCTCGACGGGGAGAACCAGTATCTCCTGTTCGTTCGCCCCGGCAGCGAAGAGGAGCTCGACTCCCTGCCGATCAACTTCGAGCTGCTCGTCGAGAGCTCGCGGGTCTACAGCGCGTCGGAGCTCCTGACGCTCAGCTGGCGACTCTTTCGACGACGCGTCGACCTCTACCACGCAACCCACTACGTCCTGCCTGGCTTTCTTCCATGCAAGACGGTCGTGACCATCCACGACATCATCCATCTGCTGTTCCCCGACTTCCTTCCGAACCGCCTGGCCCTGCGCTACGCCCGCACGATGATCCGTCGCTCGCTCGCTCGTGGTGATCGGATCATCGCGGTCTCACGCAACACGCGCGACGATCTGCTGGCCAACTTCGCGGTCAGTTCGCGCAAGATCGAGGTGATTCACAACGGCGTGGCGGACGTCTTCCGCCAGCATCCGAGCGAGCAGGAGATCGCGAGTCATCTCGAGGAGTTCGGGGTCGAGGGCCCGTACATGCTCTTCGTCGGCAACCCCAAGCCACACAAGAATCTCGACAGAGTGGTCAAGGCTTTTGCCAGGGCTCGGAAGGACGGGGCGCTGGATGCGAAGCTCGTCTGCGCTGGTGCTCGTGAAGGCAGCGACTTCAAGATCAGGCAACGCGCCGAGCAACTCGGGATCCAAGACGATGTGAAGCTACTGGGGCACGTCAGCGACGAGGCGCTGCCGGCGCTGTATGGGGGCGCCAAGCTGTTTCTCTACCCCACTCTCTACGAAGGCTTCGGACTCCCAGTCCTCGAAGCCATGGCCTCGGGAACACCCGTTCTCACATCCAACAACTCGGCTCTCAAGGAGATCGCCGGGGGTTACGCCCGCCTCGTCGAGCCGGTCGACGTCGACGACATCGCTCGCGCGATGCTCGAACTGATGAACGACGACGACGAGCTGGCGCGACTGTCCCAACTCGGATTGGAGCGCGCAGAGGACTTTCGTTGGCAGTCCACGGCGCAGCGGACTCTCGACGTGTATCGCTCCGTCCTGGAGTCATGAGCATCGCCCCCGCCAACCAGGCGTGGGACCAGCGACTCTTCGCGCGGTGGTCCTCTGACGCAGGTCGTCGCCGGCAATGAGTACCGCGTTCGAGAGGCTCGACAGTGACGGACTCCGGGTTGCCCTCGTCCACGACTGGCTGACCGGCATGCGCGGCGGCGAGAAGGTCTTGCAAGAGATTGCGTCGCGATTCCCCGACTCACCGATCTTCACACTCTTCCATCTTCCCGGGAGCGTGTCGGACGCGCTCGAGTCACACCCGATCTACACGAGCTCGCTGCAGCGAGCGCCGCTTCTCGCGCGTCACTACCGCAGCTACCTACCACTGTTCCCCGGAGCCATCGAGCGCTTCGACCTGAGCTCGTTCGATCTGGTCGTCAGCTCCAGTCACTGTGTCGCCAAAGGCGTCAAGACGACGGGCCCGCATCTCTGCTACTGCCATACCCCGGTCCGCTACGCCTGGGACCAGATGGAAACCTACTTCCCGAAATCGTCGGGCCCTATCGGGATGGTGCGTTCCCATCTGCTCAAACGACTCCGCCGCTGGGATCAGCGCACCGCCGACCGCGTCCACCGCTACGTCGCGAACTCACACTTCGTGGCCGGACGCATCAAGCGCTACTACGACCGCGAGGCCACGGTGATCGCTCCGCCGATCGACACGAGCTACTTCGCTCTCCCGGCGCCAGACACGCACCGAGCGGACTACTTCGTCTCGGTTGCAGCGCTGTCGCCATACAAACGTCACGACGTGGCGATCGCGGCCGCCAACACCCTGGGACTCGAGCTGCTGATCGTTGGCGAGGGTCCCGACCGCAAGCGCCTCGAACAGCTGGCCGGACCCACCGTGCAGTTCACCGGAAGGGTCGACGACGAGCGCCTCCGCGAGCTCTACCAGACCGCTCGTGCCCTCGTTCAGCCGGGTATCGAAGACTTCGGGATGGCCCCGGTAGAGG
The DNA here is from genome assembly GCA_028285365.1 of Thermoanaerobaculia bacterium. Lineage (GTDB taxonomy): Bacteria > Acidobacteriota > Thermoanaerobaculia > Multivoradales > Multivoraceae > JANQPS01. Next base: position 9,095 of record JANQPS010000883.1, read on the forward strand.
CACTGGCCTGTGGGACACCCATCGTGGCTGCGGGTGAAGGCGGGGTGCTCGACATCGTGCGGGACGGTCTCGAGGGTGTGCTCTACGAACCGCACCAGGACGCCGCGCTCGTAGCGGCCCTCCAGAGGTTCGAGCACCTGTCGTTCGACCGAGGCCGGCTCGCTCAGCGGGCCGAGGAGTTCTCGCTCGCGCACTTTCACGAGCGCTTCGCCCGCGAGATTCAAGCCACTCTCGAGCGCTGATCACATTCGGGATCGCTCATAGGCGTCAGGACACTGGCTCGAAGCGCTCACTTTTGCGAGAATCACCGGGTCAACGTCGATTCTTGGCAGCGGCTGGTCGTTCGAGGTGTCCCTTCGATCCTCTTCTCCTCAGTTGTTCTCACTACGATTGATCTCTTCCACTCGTTGATGCACTCGTGATCCGGCAACGTCACTTTCAGACAGCCAGTCTCTACTTCGTAGGGGATCTCGTCGCGACCCTGGGCGCATTCTTTCTCGCCTGGTGGCTGCGCTTCGACCTCCAGATCGTCCCGCTCACGAAGAACGCACCGGCGTTCGACTGGTACCTGCTGCTCCTGCCGTTCGTGCTGGTCATCTGGCCGATCGTCTTCTACTTTCACGGCCTCTACCAGGTCAGGCGCGGCCAGAGCCACATCGAAGAGTTCTTCTCTCTGGTCACAGCCCACGCGCTCGCCACGCTGATCCTCTCGGGCTTGACGACCTTCGTCAGACCCCCCAAAGAGCCCGGCAGCATCGAGCCATTCACCTACAGCCGTGTTTTCCTGGTCCTGATCTTCGTAAGCGGCGTGGCGTGCGTGGCCAGCGAGCGTCTGGCGCTGCGCTCCTACCTGCGCGCACGGCGACGCGCCGGGCACAACCTGCGTCGCATCCTGGTCGTCGGCGCCGGAGACATCGGTCTCGACATCACTCAGAAGATCCTCGCGCATCGCGAGCTCGGCTTCGAGGTCATCGGGTTCGTCGACGACGATGAGACACTGCACGACCGACAACTGGCAGGCCTTCCGGTGCTCGGTGGTACCGACGGGCTATCCAACGTCATCGAAGAGCATCAGATCGACCAGCTGATGATCGCTCTCCCATTGGAGGCGCACCGCAAGATCACCGAGATCCTTCACGAAGTCGAGAAGGAATGTGTCGAGGTGCGCCTGGTCCCCAATCTCCTCCAATATGCCTACCTTCGGGCAGGCCTGGAGGATCTCGACGGCACTCCGGTCATCAACCTGTCGCACGTCCCGCTCGAGGGCTGGCAGAGCCTTGCCAAGCGCGGCATGGACATCGCCATCTCGAGCTCGGCGCTGCTGGCCCTGGCGCCTTTCTTGCCCGTCATCTCGTTCCTCATCTGGCTCGAGGACCGCGGCCCGGTCTTCTATCGCCAGGAGCGGATGGGCTTGGACGGTCGCCCGTTCCGCATGATCAAGTTCCGATCGATGCGGGTCAACGCCGAGTCGAGCACTGGCCCGATCTGGGCGACCAAAGACGACCCCAGGCGAACCCGACTCGGATCGTTCCTGAGGCGCACCTCCCTCGACGAGCTGCCCCAACTGTGGAACGTGTTCCTCGGTGAGATGTCGATCGTGGGGCCGCGACCCGAACGACCCACGTTCGTCAACGAGTTCAAGCACAAGATCCCGAACTACATGATGCGCCACCGCGTCAAGTCCGGCATCACCGGCTGGGCTCAGGTCCACGGCTGGCGTGGCAACACCTCCATCCGCAAGCGCATCCAGTACGACCTCTACTACATCGACAACTGGACCCTCGGACTCGACCTCAAGATCCTCTGGATGACGCTCCGCCACGGCTGGGTCAAGAACGCGTACTAGCTGAGGGCCTGATGAATATCAGGCTCCTCAGCTAGCATCACTCCCGCACCTACGGCCCATAGGGCCTTCGGTGCTCGATAGAGATCGCCGAACTCTTCGCACCAGACTCGCCAAGGGTCACCACTCGTTGGAGTTCGCGATCTCTGGCCGGGGCCTGATGAATATCAGGCTCCTATCTAGCTCTAAGCGTTCCCGGATCCGTCGCCAGGCCCCGACTGTTGGAAGTCTTCCCCGAGTTTGCCAAAGGCAAACTCGAAAGGAACGCGAAGCGTTCCCAGGGTCCTCAGCTAGCATCACTCCATTCGACACCTCCGTGGGAACGAACTCGAGTCCGGAGCGACAGCACAGTGGAGTGGCCAAGGTGATCGGGCAAAAGCAGGCTGACGAGCGAGCGCGGTCGTTCGTCTGGCGGGCTCCTTCTCGGCGTTCGGCTGTGCTCCCGCATCAGTTCGCGGTTGACAGACCCAAAGCCCACTGGATGCGGAGCGGCGCCGTCGCGCTCGGACTCGTTGCTGTCCTCGCTGCGTGCTCACGAGACGACCTCCTCCACACGGCCTACGATCTGAGCCACAGCCTGCCCATCGCCCAGCAGCGTACACAGCGGCTTGCGCTGGACCTCGGAACCCAGTCCGCCCGTGCCTGGCTCGACGACGGCTGGTCGTGGAACGAAGGAGAAGGCCAAGGAGCCTTCGTCTGGAGCCATGGTCCCAGGTCGAGCCTCAGGCTCTCGATTCATGATCCGAAAGACGCCAAGCTGTTCCTCAAGGGTTTTCCGCTTCCCGCTGAGCAGGCCCAGGTCGTCTCGGTGTCCCTCAATGGTCAGCCGCCACTCGCATCGTTCGAGATGCAAGGTGAGACGACCACCTACTCCGTCGACGTTCCCGAGGCGGCACTGACACCTGGCGTCAACTCCGTCGAGCTCAGCTACGCCTATACACGCTCGACCCTGGGACAACGAGTCGAGCCTCGGCGCGACCTCGGAGTCGGCTGGCACTGGATCCACTTGGCAACTGGCGAGACTGCAACAGCACCGGGACCTTCTGCGCAGACAGAAGAGCCTGGCGCCGTGGCCCTCGCTCAATCCGACCTGCTCCGCGATCGCCTGACGATCCTTGCCAACAGCGAGCTGGACTATCCCCTCGATCTGCGCCCGGGATCTCTGTTCACAGCACGCCGAATCGAGATCGACGAGCAGCACAGCCTGCTGCTTGCCGTCAGATCACGGAGCCACGAGACGACTCGCGTGGTCGGACGCATCGACGGCCCACAACGCGACGTGGCCATCGACCTGGGAATCGAGGACTTCGACTCGGTCCAGCTGTCGCTACTGACCACTGGATCGCCAGCTCGGATCGACGGACCCTTGATTCGTCATCCGGTGACGGTCCGCAACAGCTGATCGGCCTGGTTGCCCGGGCTCTAGGGCGAGCTCAGACGCGCGATCGAGCAGGCTCACGAGAACTAGCTGCCAGCTGTCCCCTTGCTGAGCCGGCCGACTCAGCTCGCCTTCTTGAGCTGCCGCTCATGTTCTCGCATCGCCTGACTCGCCCGGTCGAGCAGGAGCCCCAACCGCTCCCGGTCCCCGTCGGCAAGCTGATGAGGCGAGAAACTCTGGTGCAGGTAGAGCTCCACCAACTCGCCACTAGCTTCTCGAGCCTGCGGAAACCGCCTTGCGATCCGTTCTTCGAGGTCTTGCGGCGCCGTCGTGTCGTCGATCGCAACCCCGTATCGACGTGCAAGCTGACGTAGCCGCAGGTAGGCGGCAACTGCGTCCATCCGCACGCTCCGTCGCCAACGCCAGATCAGAAGACCCAAGATCGAGAGAGCCAACATCACAGACGGCGCCACGAGACTCGTCCAGCGCTCGGTCGCCGCGGCCGGGGCCTCTCCCGTTGGCTCGATCAGTTCGATTGGCGGTGGCGATGACTCACCGGGCCGCGAGTCGAACAAGCGGTCCCACCACTCCCTGAGAGCACCAATGAATCTCGCCTGATCGCCCTGGCCAAACGAGATGACATAGCGATCCCAACGGAACACGAGATAGTCGTAGGCCTGTCGCAAGAGTGCGCTCAACGACGCATTGGCGACACCCGGACGCCCAGCGGGAGGTGTCGGATCGAAGGTCACCCAACCTCTGTCCGGGATGTAGGCCTCGACCCAGGCGTGCGCGTTGCTCTGCCGAACGATCTCATAGCCGAGCGGACTCTGTTCGGCGCCGAGAAATCCGGTGACAAAACGAGCCGGAATGTCGACCGACCGCAGCATCTGGACCATCGCGGTAGCGAAGTACTCGCAATGTCCCTGGCGTCTCTCGAACAAGAAGTCTTCGATGGGATCCCCCCGAAGCCTTCCCAAGAGATCGAGCGAGTAGCCGTAGTTGCGCATGAGATAGCGCTCGATCTCCCGCGCCTTCTGGTAGTCGTCGCCTTCGCTCACCACAGTTCGAGCCAGAGACGAGACGCGAATCGACACGTTGGTGAGGTCACGGGTGGGATGCTCGACGGCAGGTGGGTCCTGGCCGACGAGTACCGGATCACGCAGCAGACCCACCTCGTACTCGACCACGACGTTCGGAGCAAAAGGCAACGAAACCGCTCCCGCGCCACTTCGCGAGAGCGGTGGTACCCGGCCCGGGAACGAGAGACTGGCCGTCTCTACTGGAAGGATGACAAAAGATGTCCCGATCGGCTGAAGCCACATGGCCACGCGAGTCGTCGGCTCGCCTTCGGCCAGCTGAATGCGCCGGCCGCGCCGACGCTCGGTGAGCGCACGTTCTCCGCCGCTGCGAAACCACCGGCTCTCCCGATAGGTGTCATACGCCGCGCCCCGTAGACGCAGCTCGGTCGGGAGAACACCCTCGAGGACCTCCATTCTCAGAGCAACTTCTGAGTTGCTCCTGATCCGGCCGATGGCGTCGAGACTCACGTCGTCGTTGAAACCGGTCGAGAACTCGAGCGACCGCTGAGCTCCCGATCCCAGGATGTATGGGTTGCGCAACCTCGGCAGGAGAACGAACAGCGGCACGGAGAGCACCGCCACCCCGAGGGCCAGGGCCGCAGTCGTTCGAAGTGAGAGGCCACCCTTGGTGGCGGCCGTCGACTCGCGACTGAGGGCCAGCACGTGAAGTGAGGCAAACGTTCCGAGCAGACGCAGAGCCAAAGCCGAGAAGGCGATCAGATAGAAGACGATCGCGGGACTGGCACTGGTCGCCATCGACGTCACGAAGACGAAGAAGATGCCCACCAGTGCCTGCCACTTGTCCTTCTCCTTCTTCAGCGAAAACAGCTTGGCCACCAGCGCAAAGAGCGCCAACCGCATCATCGGGCGCACGAGGTGGCCGTCGTAGAGGAGCGCCACGTCCAGAGCAAGAAACGGCAGGTAGACCAGACCGAGGAGATTGAGCGCCAGAGGCCTGAGCCAGCCGGCCTCGTCTCGCGACGCGCGCAACAGAAACCACGACACTGCAACCAGATAGAGCCCGAGAAAGCCGATGGAAACGACGCCGTCGGGTCGCGGCTCGTTGAACGGCAGGGGCAACGGTGCCAGCAGCGCTAGCCACCCGAGCGCGAGTCGCTTTTCGCGTGCGAAGGTCACGCCGTCGCCTCCCTGCGGTAACGGGGCGCACCGCCAGGCGTTGGATGACCCACCCGTTCGTCCTGGCGTCCCAGCGAGAAGTGTCGAGACACCGTGTCCCCGGCCCCTGCTTCGAGCGGACGATCGCTGCGTTCGCGGTGTTCGAGGAGTGCCAGGTGCTCCAGAATCGCACGACGCTGAGCTCGACCCGCCGAGAACGGTATTCGAGAGTCACGGGTGACGAGCTCCACCTCGAACCCTTGCTCCAAGGAGTCCACGCAGACCGTCGCCGCCTCGCTCACGAGCCGTTCGAATCTGTTGGCCTCCGCCTCGTCGAGATCGGTCCCGACCGCGTTGTCCAGGACGACGAGAAGACGCCGACTCTCTTCTGCGGCGCGAAGCAGGTAGACCAGATCGTCCTGCCGGGCGCTTTGTTTCCAGTGAATGCTGCGAAGGTCGTCGCCGTCGCGAAACGGCCTCAGGGAGTGCACGTCCTGGCTCCGGCCGCGACGGCGCGACGACTCGTTGCTCCTGTTCATCGTCGAGCGCCTTTCGATCGGGGCCGCCGGGTACAGCTCGGGAAACACGAGGAGCGCTTCCGGAACGTCGAAGTCGAGACATTTGCGGAAGAACCCCAACGGGTAGAGGCTGAGAGCACGCGAGTCGGACAAGCGGTGGAGCCCGCGTCGAGTGAGAAGGATCTCCTGCGACGCCTTCAGCAAGGCACCCTCGCGATCGCCAGACGACACGTTCTCGACGAGCATCGGCGCCACGCCGTTCATCTGGAAGACGACACCTCGCTGTGGGCGATAGCGGGGACCAAAAAGCTCGATACCGACTTCGAACGGTCGGTTGGCAAAAGCCTCATCCGGCAGTTCCACGGCAAGACGTAGGCGAGAGAGGTTGAGCCGCGCCGCGGCCCACACCAGAACCAGCATCGAGATCATGCTGGCCAGAACCATGTACAGCGCGTTGTTGCCCGTGTTCGTCGCAGCGATCCCGACGATCATGCCGAGCAGAAGGAACCAGAGGCCGACCTTGGTGATACTCGTGGTCGTGCCACTGGGCCGAATACCGACCCGTCCTTCGATCGATGGTGACTGGCCGATCATCGAATGTTCAGGCGACTTTTGCCCCGGGCCTCCCGACTACCACACCGGCTCCTGTGGAGCCTTGCGAAGCGTCAAACCGGTACAGGAATCTGATCCAGAAGTGAGGCGATCTGCGCCCTGGTCTTGGTCTGGTCTCCTGCGTGACTCTTCAGAATGACTCGGTGTCCCAACACGCTTGGTGCCAGCAGCTTGACGTCGTCCGGGATCGCATAGTCACGACCCGAGACGAAAGCCGCTGCCTGAACAGCTCGGAACAGACCCTGTAGACCGCGCGTCGACAAACCCAGCTCGAACTCCGGACTCCTCCTGGTCAGCTCGGCAATCTCGAGCATGTACTCGACCAGTTTGCGCTCGATGTGCACCAGCTCGACCTGGTTCTGGAGCTCGATCAGCTCACCGGCCGTGACCACGGCATCCAAGGTATCCAGGGTCCGCTGGACACCGCCACCCATCAGCAACTCCACCTCGTCCTGACGGGACGGATAGCCGATCTCGATCGAAATCAGGAAACGGTCGAGTTGAGACTCGGGTAGCGGAAACGTCCCCTGAAACTCCAGCGGGTTTTGAGTCGCGAGCACGACAAACGGCTCGGGAAGCCGGTACAGGTCCCGATCTACAGTCACAGTGCCTTCTGCCATCGCCTCGAGGAGAGCCGACTGGGTCTTCGGCGTAGCGCGGTTGATCTCGTCAGCCAACACGACCTGAGCAAACAGCGGTCCTTCGTTGAACCGGAACTCCTCGTGTTCTCTGGAGTAGACCGTGATCCCGATGATGTCCGATGGCAGCAGATCGCTCGTGAACTGGATTCGCTGGAAGGAAAGACCCAGTGAGCGCGCGAGGCTCTGCGCCAGAGTCGTCTTGCCGACTCCCGGAACGTCTTCGATCAGAATGTGCCCGCGCGCCAGCAGCGAAATGATCGCTAGGCGAACCACCTCGCGCTTACCACGGACGACCTGGCAGACATTGTCCTCCAGGCGCTGGACGAGCTGGTGATCACCCGCCGTCCGGACGAGTTGGGCAGGGGACTCGATCAAGGCGACTGGAGCGACAGGTACTCGCGATAGTCGCCTTGCTCGGCGAGCGGAACCGGGGACCTGACAGTGACGAAGAAGCCGTCACCCTCGACGTAGTCGGCGTCCTCGACGACCACCGTGACCTGGCTTCCCACGCCGCGAACCACGTTCGACGTATCGATCCACAGCTTGCGACTGTCTTTGGCGTTCTGACCGGCGTCAACGTGCTCGTAATCGATGGTCACGCCATCGAGTGTGTCCTGACTGTCCGTCGACACGATCAGGTCCAGTAGCACGTCGGTCTTGAGCTCGGGCTCGAGAATCCCGCTCAGGTCGACACCGTCGTCGGGTGTCTCTTCCCCGTCGCCCTCGGACTCGACGTCCGTTGCCGTTTCGATCGGCTCTTCGCGAATGGAGAACGAGCTGACTTCGACCGTATAGCCGGCACGCGAAGCCTCGAGCTGTTCGAGGGGTGACAGCTGCTGGCAACCGGTCGACAAGGCCAACGCCATGATGGGCACAACGATCCATGAGAACTGACGAAACATCGAGATTCCTCGGCGAGATACCACTTCGGTCAGCGGCGCGTAAGTCCTGGAAGCGGAGGATTTGTCGGGATTTGTCAAGGACGAGGACCGGTTCTACAACCAGTCGTCAAGAGGAGAGATTGTACCGCAGGATCGCCCAGACAGCGGACACGCCGTCCTTCCATCCGATCTTCTTGCCCTCTGCATATGTACGTCCGTGATACGAGATTGGTACTTCGTAGACACGCATTCGCTTCTTGGCCACTTTTGCCGTGAGCTCCGGCTCGATGCCGAACCGATCGGACTTGAGCTCGATCCCTTCGAGGGCCTCGCGCTTGAAGACCTTGTAGCAGGTCTCCATGTCGGTGAGATTGAGGTCCGTGAACATGTTGGAGAGGGTCGTCAGAACTCGATTCCCGACCGAGTGCCAGAAGAACAGCACACGGTGCGGCCCACCGAGGAATCTCGATCCGAAGACCACGTCGGCCTTGCCGTCGAGAATCGGCTGGAGGAGGACCGGGTACTCGCGAGGGTCGTACTCGAGGTCGGCGTCCTGGATGAGCATCAGGTCGCCTTTTGCCTCCTTGAAGCCACGACGAACGGCGGCACCTTTGCCCATGTTCTTGTCCTGCTCGAAGTAGCGGATCGGCAGCTTGTCCTTGAGCTCACGAAGCAGATCGCGGGTACCGTCGGACGAGCAGTCATCGACGACCACCAGTTCGCGCTCGACGCCCTCAGGCAAGTCGGCAGCAATGACGGTCTCGAGGAGTTGCTCGACCGTGTGACGCTCGTTGTAGACGGGAATGACGATGGACAGCAGACTCATCTGTGGTTTCCCAAAGTGGAACTATCGAGCCGGGTCTGCAGGTTCACCTGTCCCGACGAGGGTTGCTTGAGGAGAAAACAGTCTAGCGTCGGCACACTGCAACTTCGAAGAGCGCCGATTCGACGGCTCTCAGTGCTCACGCCGTGCCAGAACCCAGGACCGACTCTTCGAACCCGATCGCAGGCTGGACACACGGGAACGGCCGGAGGGCCGCGCCTAGCCAGCAGGAGACCCGATTTCAGTCGCCCTGACGCCCTGCACCAGCGCGTGACGTCGACCACGCCGCAGAGCGTCCGACCGCGAAACACCCAGTGTTTGCAGGCGTTACTGGCCCTCGGCCGGTCAACGGGATGCCTCGGCCGAACGATCCGGAGCCTGCTCGTCGTCGGTCGCCTCGCGCGCTGACCTGATGTTCAGCTGTCGACGTTTCGGAGCGGATGCCCTGAAGGTCACAGGAACCATGAAGAACACCGCGTACACGCCATAGGCAAAAAGTGGCACGAGCGGCGCCTCTTGTTGCTCGAGCGCCGGCGCCATCGACCTCATCAGGAAGATCGGCCCGAGCGGAATCATCAGGTAGAACAAGAAGAGTGGCCGCCTCATCACCCGGCCCTCGGTGCGCGACACATAGACGTTGCCGGAAATCCAACCGCCGAGGGCCACGATGCTGTAAAAGGGATAGAGGCCAAAGCGCAGCGAGCCCTCGATGGTGATCCAACCGAGGTCAGCGAGAAGAGCGACGAACAGACTCGCGACCGAGAACGCCAGCAGGATGAGCTCGGTAGCCAAACCCTTCTTCCTCACTGAAATCACGACCGCCTTCCTGTTCAGCCCTGCAGGAGGCTCAGACGAGCCTCCTCTTCTAGGGGTACCCCTCTTGATTGGTCTCACTCGCCCGACTTGACAAACTCCTCGTACTGAGCGGCGTTCATGAGCTCACCGGTCGCGTCCGGATCGGTCGGCGCGAGACGAACCAGCCAGCCCTCGCCGTGGGGATCGCTGTTCAGCAACTCCGGCTGATCCTGGATCGTCTCGTTGACCGCAGAGATGGATCCGGCGATCGGCACGAAGAGCTCGGCCACAGCCTTCACCGACTCGATCGTCCCGATCTCGGCCCCTGCTTCGAACGAGTCGCCGACCGCCGGAAGCTCGACGAAGACCACGTCTCCCAGCTCGTCCTGAGCGAAGTCGGTAATGCCGAGCACGAGCTCCTCGCCATCCGCTCGCAGCCACTCGTGCTCTCGACTGTAGTAACGATCCTCGGGATACATCCGCGCTCTCCTTGCAAGAAGACTCGAGCGATCCAGCGAGCCTTACCAAGCTCCCGCTCTTGCAGCTCGACTCCGACGGCGCTCGCGAACCTCGAGGGATACGAACGTCAGAGCTCTGTCTCGTTTGACGAGTTCCATAGTCTATTGGACGGTGACGGACAAAAAGTGAGGTTGACCGGACGAGGGCTGGGGTGTCGGGCCCAGCCCCGCACCCGCGGAGAAGCGACTCCCGTCGGGTCCGATCTGCGCCACGGCCGACCGCCGACGCCCTCCTGGCGGTCGCTGGCCACGAACCGGATGTCTACTTCGGCCTCCGGTAGAAGGGCACATCGACAACGGCGCCGCGCAGTCCTCGGCCTCGCACGTCGACTTCGACCAAGTTGCCGGCTTCCGGTTCCGAAAATGGCCGGGAATCCTCCAAGCGTGCCAGCCCGATCGCCTTCCCCAGGGTGGGACTCCACGTACCACTCGAAACGACACCGGACACGGCAGAACCCGGAGAACCCTGGTCGACAAGCCGGATGCCTGAGCCAGCACGAGCGATGCCGCGCTCGCTCAACTCGAAACCCACGACCCGCTTGCGGACTCCGTCTCGCTTCTGGGCTCGCAGCACGTCACTTCCGACGAACTCACCCTTCTCGAGCTTCACCATCCACGAAAGCCCCGCCTCGAGCGGCGTGACTTCCGAATCGATGTCCTGGCCGCTGAGCAGCATTCCGGCCTCGAGTCGAAGCGTGTCGCGACAGCCGAGCCCGGCAGGCACCACACCGTCGTCAGCCCCGACTTCCATCAGGCGACGCCACAGCGACACCGCGACGTCCGGGGACACGTAGAGCTCGAATCCGTCTTCGCCCGTGTATCCGGTACGCGAGATCAGGGCGTTGTGCCCGTCGACCACTCCTTTGATGAACCGGTAGTAGCCGAGTGACTCGAGATCCTCGTCGCTCAACCGGCCCAGGATCTCCTGGGCGAGTGGACCCTGCAGGGCGAGCAGCGCGTAGTCGTCGGAACGATCCTCGATCGTCAAGGACTCGGTTTCGTTCGCCAGCGCACCATCTTGTTCACGGAGATGTTGTTCACGGAGATGCGCAACGGCAACGTCGCGGTTGGCGGCATTCACCACGAGCATGAATTCCGTCTCATCCAGGCGGTAGACCAAGAGGTCGTCGATGAACGTTCCTGCATCGGTCAGCAACGCGCTGTAGTGCGCCCGTCCGACATCGAGTCGCGCTACGTTGTTCGGTGTGACTCTCTGGAGG
>JANQPS010000893.1 GCA_028285365.1 Thermoanaerobaculia bacterium
CTGCAGCGTCGGCGATATCGCACGGCGATCCAGGTCGCACTTGGAGCCTCGCGACGTCGCCTCGTGCTTCAGGGCCTCGGAGAGGCAATCCTGCTCACCTCGATTGCTGGACTCCTGGCGATCCCGGTCGCTCAAGGGGTTCTCAACGGTCTCCTGGCTTCGACTCCGTCGAGCGTTCCCCGTCTCGACATGGTCGAACTGGACGAGAGAAGCCTCGGCTTCCTGGCGGCAGCCGTTTTGCTCAGTGCCTTCTTGATCGGTGGACTGTCTGCGCTCTGGACGTCCAAGGCCCCGAGTGTTGCTGCGGTGAGGTCGACGCGGTTGTCGCGCACCGCCTGGTCTGGTGTGCGCCTGGTGACGGCCGAGATCGCGATCTCGGTTCCGCTGCTCGTCCTGGCCGCTCTGCTCGGTCGGTCGGCGGAACGGTTGTCTGCAGTGGATTCCGGGTTCGATCCCGGTGGCGCGGTGGCAATTAGGCTGGCGCTTCCGAACCACGAGCTGAATCGGGAGCAAGTTGGCCAACTCCTCGCGACGTTCAACGAGAGCCTCAGTGGTCTCCCCGGAGTGGAGTCTGTCGGTTCGGCCAACCTCCTGCCTCTGGGTGGAGGGGCGTTCACCGGCTCGATAGCACGTCACGTCGGCGAGCTCGACGAACGGACGGCCGTCGACGGTGACTATCGCTACGTGACTCCCGGATACTTGGAGTCTGTAGGCCTTCGACTGGTCGACGGCGAGTGGCCCCGGAAGGGGGGCGGCACGAACGTCGTTGCGGTCGACGAATCACTGGCTCGAAAGCTCTGGCCCAACGCGCAACCGCTCGGCCAACGCCTTGCGGCAAGTCCTCTTGGTGACTCGAGGGAAGACTTCACCGTTGCCGCCGTGGTCTCGACCGCAAGACACGAGTCGCTCAGAGAGGCGGGTCGACCAACGGTCTACTTCCTTTCGCCCGAGTACACCTTGCCCTACATGACGACGGTCGTTCGCGGAGATCTAGACGTTGGCTCCCTTGTGCGGCCGGCCACAGAGATAGGGCGCTCGGTCCATCGCGATCTGCTGGTTGCTGAAGTGCGATCTCTCGACGAGCTGATCGAGTCGGCCACCTCCTGGTCGACCTGGCTCGTGCTCCTGGTCGTTGCGCTGGCCCTCGGGGCCACCCTCATCACGATGCTCGGACTCTACGCAGTGGTCGGCCAGTTTGTCGCAACATGCCGGCCAGCCCTCGGCGTCAGACGGGCCTTGGGAGCTCGCGGTTCTCACTTGACTTCTCTCTTGGCCCGTCAGCTCGTGATCATGATGGTGTCCGGGCTGCTCGTCGGCGCGGTGATGGCGCTGTGGGCTTCGAGCTGGCTTCGCTCGGAGCTTTTTGGCGTGCAGCCGTCCGACCCGATCACGTGGCTGACGGTGATCGCGGCTCTCTGCGTGTTTTCTGGTCTGGCTGTGGCCGTGCCCGTTCGTCGTGCACTTGCCGTATCACCCCTGGTGGCTCTAGGTCACGAGTCGTAGGTGGCGACCTGGAAGGCGCGGAGCGCAGGAGTGGTAGTCGAACGACAGATGAAAGCCGGCCGCGGCGTCAACACCAGAGGAAGAGACGCTCGAGACATGAGTCGTTCTCTGGAGAGTGGACCCCGTTTCAGGCCTACGACCTCATCACGACGGCCGGAGTGCCAGCGGGTGCCATGCGCTAGGCTGCTGGAGCACTGACTTTCATCTACTGTGACACTTATTGAGTAACGCTACGGGGGCACCAGTGGATCAAGATCACGACGCGCCAGGCGGCTGTGTTGCCAGATGGCTGCTCCTGGTGCTGTTGCCGCTTGCAGCCAACGCCGAGATTCTCGTCCTGGTCGATGGCCAGCGTGTCCAGACGCGAGGACCCTGGAAGGTCGAAGGACGCCAGGTCGTCTACACGACGTCGAGCGGTCACCTGGCGTCGGTGAAGACTTCGCTCGTCGACTTCGAAGCGAGTGATCTTGCGAACCTCGAGCAGTCGGCTGTCGAATCGGAGACGGATGATGGCCAACGCAAGTCTGCGGTCCGTATCACGCAGGATGATGTTGGCACCTACAACGATCTTGTCGTGACACTGGGCCAAAGCACCGAGTATCTCGAGTCTCTGGACTTCGAAGACGGCTGGGACTTCTTCGAGGTGCTGCAACCGTCGGTGGAGCGACTGGTTGAACTCGACAAGGCTGTGAACGTTCTGAGCCCCGCAGGCCTTCAACAGTCTTTGGCTCTCTTTCAGGCGGACGCTTCTCGCTTTCGAGCCTTGGCGGCGCGGGAGAGCGATCCGGAACTGGCCAAGGCGTTCGCCCTCTTTGCCGCAGACTGCGATCGCGTGGTCAAGTTGATTCGTTCGAACCCAAGGGCGGCTCGTGCCGAGCTCAGTGAGGACATGGCGAACATCCGCAGGCGCTTCGGCTACTCACGATGATTCGCTGGATCGCAGCGCTGGGGATGATCGCTCGACCACGGTAGCGGCTGCCCAACAAGCGGTTCTCGCCGGGGGAGGTGCGGGCAGGAGGCCTCATGCATCCGAAGCAGAGGATCTTGTGTGTGTCGCCTTTACCTATAAAATAGGTAAAACTTCGATAGGAGATCACGCGGTGGGGAAAGGTGGGGTCCTGGGCTCATTCGAGGAGATGGTGATGCTGGCGGTCCTGCACGGTGGCACCACCGCCTATGCTGTGAGCATCCGACGCGAGCTCACCCAGCGCATGGGCGCGGAGATCGCCATGGGCGCGGTGTACGCGACCCTCGATCGGCTCGAGGAGAAGGGGCTGGTCGGGTCCGACCTAGAGAAGCCCGCAGGAAGGACCGGCCGGCCTCGCCGGTACTATCGGGTCCTTCCCGATGGCTTGGCGGCTCTCGATCGTTCCCGCCGGATCCGGAATGAGATGTGGCGCGGCCTCGCCATCGCCGCCTCTGACGGATGAAGAGCGAGTCGCCACCTGCGCTCGCCCGCTGGCTGGCTCAGCGGTGTCTTTCGCGCAGTGACGCAGCGAGACTGCTCGACGCACTCGACGAGGAGTACGCGGAACTCGCGGGTACTGGCGCGTCGTCCGCGCGGGCTGGTCGTTGGTATTGGAGCCAGATTCTCCGCTCCATACCGCCGATGGCCCGCCGGGGCAGAATCACTCGAAGTCGCGAAGGCAGTGCCGCGGTCAGGCGGAAGAACGGTGCGCCGGTGCGCCGAGGATTGCTCCTCGACCTGCGCCACCTCGTCCGCATGCTTCGGCGGACCCCCTGGAGCGCCGGTTCAGCAGTCCTGACGCTGGCGCTGACCCTGGGCCTGGGAACGGCGATCTTTGCGGTGGTGGACACGGTCCTGTTGAGGCCGCTTCCTTATGCTGATCCCGAAGCGCTCGTGGTGGTGGGCCCGGTACCGACGGACGAGCCCGAAGCGTTGCCCCGGGCGGTACGCCTCTCCGACCTGGAGACCTGGCGAGACGCCTTGCCGTCACCCGTGCGCCTGGAAGGGTATGAACCCTCCAACGAAACGCTCACCGGGCTGGGGGCTGCACAACGCGTGAGCGTGACCGAGGTCACGACGGGCTTCTTCGACCTCCTGGGTGTGGTGCCCGCTCTGGGACGCGGTCTTGGGCCAGACGAGCTCGGACAGGCGGTCGTGGTGGTCAGTCATGACTTCTGGCGGACTCGTCTAGCTGCGGATCCAGGCACGCTCGGAGAACCGATCGAACTGAACGGACGACGCCACACGGTCGTCGGGGTGCTTCCGCAGGACTTCTTCTTTCCGCTCAACTTCTCCTCCGTGTGGAGGCCCCTCTCTCGTCCGGTCGAGCTCGAGGATCGCAATGACCTCACGGTTCGGGTGGTCGGACGGACGCCCGGTGATGCCGCGACCGAGTCGATGCTCGAGCGGCTGAAGGGCGAGACGCCGCAGCTGGCGAGTGGACTCATGCTGCGGGCGGCGCCACTCTCCGACATCGCCACGGGTGGTGGGCGCCTGATTCTAGGGTTGCTGGCGGGCGCCGCGACCCTGGCGATTCTGGTCGCATTCAGCAACCTGGCTGTGCTCCTGATCGTGCGTTCGATCGATCGGGGCAGAGAGCTCGCCGTGCGAAGTGCTCTAGGCGCCGGTCCTTGGGAGACCCTGCGTCAGCTCCAGCTCGAGGCGCTCGCTCTGGCGGTTCTCGGGATCGCGGGCGGCGTCGCGTTGGCCGTCCGCATCACGCCTGTCCTCAGCCGCTTCGCGCTGGAGTTCGGGGGCCTCTCATCCCAATCCGTCGGCGTGAGTTGGCGTGCCGTGGGCATCGTGACGGCGGTCGCGCTGACACTCGCCGCGCTGTGCGCCGGCTACCCGGCGCTCGGCGCCCTACGCCGCGGCGCGAAGGACAACCTCCGCCGGGGTACTGCGGCGTCGCCCCGCCAGTTGTCGGCTCGGCGCGTCTTCGTCGCGAGCCAGGTAGCAGTCGCCTTCGTGCTCCTCGTCTCGCTGGCCCAGGTCGGGCGCTCGCTACTGAACGTGTTGGACCTGGGTACCGGCTTCGAGCCTGCAGGTGTCCTCAAGCTCCAGGTGTCTCTGCCTCCTTCCTCTCATGAGGGCTCTGAAGAGGTGGCGTCGTTCTATGCGGAGGTCCAGAGGCAACTCGATGCGCGGCTGGGGACCGGCGCCTCCGCGTTGGTCAGCGAGGTGCCGCTCACCGGCGACGGTGGCCGCGGGCCGGTGGGACCTCGACGGGGAGAAGCCACGGAAGAGGCCGTCTTCCGAAGCGCGAGCGCGGGCTACTTCGAACTGATGGGGATTCCTCTTCTGAGAGGGAGGACCTTTGACGCGACGGATCTGAGCAGCGCGCCGCAGCGCGTCGTCGTCACCGAGTCGTTGGCGCGGCGTCTGGCAGGGTCTGATCGGATCGTGGGGTCTTCGATTTGGCTCCCGCGGGAAGACCGGGTGGCCGAGGTCGTCGGAGTGGTCGGCGACGTGAAGCACCGAGCGCTCGAAGAGCCGGTCACTGGGACGGTCTACCTGTCCGCGGAACAGTCTCCCTCCAGGGCCGGCGTGGTGGTCGTGCGCTCTTCGCTGCCCGAGGCCGCGGTCGTGTCGACGGTCAACGAGACGGTGCAGCGACTCGACCGGAGCGTGCCGGTCTATCGTGTTCAGACGATGGCGGACGTGGTCGCGCAGTCTCCGGGAGTTGCCGCGCGCCGGATCCTGACGGCCGCTTTCGGAGGGTCCGCCCTCCTGGCGGTCTTGCTGAGCACGATCGGACTCTTCGGCGTCCTGGCCCACGACGTGGCCAACCGCGGCAGGGAAGTGGCAGTGCGCATGGCGCTTGGCGCCACCCCCCAGAGGATCCTTGCAGCGACGATTCGGAGGGGCGCTCGTCTCGTGGCGATCGGGCTGCTGCTGGGCGCCCTGGGCAGCGTCGCCGCTGTGCGGGGCCTCCGCGCGATTCTGTTCTCCACACAGCAGGGAGATTGGGCGTCGGCCTCTCTGATCAGCGCGCTGATCCTTGCCGTCGCGGGTATCGCGGCAATACTCCCAGTCGCCCTGCGAGCGGCCAGACGAGAGCCGTCGACGGCGCTGCGGGGGTCGTGACGGGTTTGGCGTGACGGCTGGGTCGCGCCTCGAGACTGCGGACACCGGGGGGCCGCAGAGGGTCGGGGGCAACTTCTTCGTCCACACGTCTGTCGCCCGTGTTTCTTGTGACTCAGCGACTCGCACCAGCTTCAGAGTCGGATCAAGACCTCCGTAAGCGGCCGACACCCCACCATCAAGCGGGGAATGTGCCGGGGTCAGTGCGCGTACTGGGCAGGTCGAGAGTCATCATGCAAAGAGCCGCCATCATCATCCTCGTTCTCGTGGCCCTGGTGTGGTGGCTGCGCCAACCGCCGAGTGCCGCGCGCATCATCGATGACACCCGCGTCTCGGTGAACGACGACTACGTCGAATACGACGGACAGCGCTACCTGGCTGACTGGGGCAAAACCACGCGTCACGTCGGTGATGTGCGGGTGTTCACGCGTGCGTACCATCGCGTGGCGCCGTTCGTCACACACGAGGCGGTACTGACGACTGGAGACTTCAGCGATCCGGATCTGGTCGAGGTGAGTCCGATCCGGAAGGGATCGATGAGCTGGTCCGCGCGGACGCGTCCGAAGGGGACGTTGATCGTCCTGCACTTCGTGCCCGCCGACCGCGATGTCTTGTCGCGCCTCGAGCTACTGCGCGAGGGCGATCGAGTTGAGCTCGCGGGTCACGAGGTCAGCGACCATCGGATCACCGCAGGACTGGGACGCACCCTCCAGGTCAACGGCAGCAACCACAAGTTCCTGATGGTGACCGGTGTTGAGATCTTGGGTGAGTGAGTAAGGAAGTCTGACTGCGATTCGTTCCGCCAGGTGGGTCAAGGTCTGGGATGCTCGCGGGAGCTTCCGGATCTGGTGGAGAGGAATAGGCAAAGCGTGGACGACCGATGAGGGCGATCCGGCACCAGGTCCAGGACCGCAAAACGGAGTCGCGTACCTGCCAACGGTGCTTGAGCGCGCTGATTCTTAGTGCTGAGGCGCGACGGGCCGTCAGGAGGACTAGTTGGCGATGCCGAGCTTGGCTAGTGACCTCTCCCAAACCGAGATCAGACGATCCATCTCTTGTGCCTCGTCGGAAGTCGAGCCAGTCGTTCGTCGCTGGAGAGCTTCACGTGCTACAACGTCACCAGCGAGGGCTTGTGCGAGAACTTGGGACAAGGGTCGGTCCTCAACAGGCCTTCTGGCAGCTATGGCTTCGTGCCGGCCGCGGTGTCCCCCAGTGCTAAGGGTCAACGCTAGAGCTCGGACTCCGGCAATGGCGTCTGTGAGCTCACTAGCCAGTCGTTCAGCGTAGCCCTGGTCAAATCGGTGTGCGATCAGCGCTGACGCATTCGCTAGTTCGAGCGCAGCTGCTAGCTCTCCAGTTTTCGCCATGAGCTCTGACAGCTCTAGAGTCGTGTGGTGGGTTACCGATTCCGCTCCGCCGACAGCAAATCCTTCGAGCAAGACGTTCAGCTGATCGATCGCCTCGTTGCTGCGCCCTAGTCTCGACAAGGCACGAGCGCGATTGAATGCGATGTAGGCACGATGAGCGGGGGCAGGGAACTCTCTCTCGAGCTCGTCGAATCGCCCTAGTGCTTCCGCTGGCCGACCAAGATCGATCAGTGTGGCTGCCCGATTGAATTCAGTCTTCTCCCGAGAGACTTCGTCGAGGCTAGGGCTTGCGAGTCCATTGAGATGGTTGCCGTAGCGGATAGTCGCCGTGCTATTCGTGCAAGCACCCAGTGACACGTAGCTCGTCCCCAGCAAACTCGTTAGGGCAGCTGCTAGAAGGCTGGAACCGAAGCTCTGGACTTCTTCGGCGCCGTTCGCGACGAGTTTTGCAGCGCACTCACTGTACCGCTCCCTCTCCCATAAATCCGTAGCCTCCGACAACAGCACAACCTGCTCGACCAACTTGTCGACGACAAACCCGCGCTCGCGCGATTCCTCGAGCAGCTCCCTTTCTTTCCGCAGCGACTCTCGAGCCTCCCTGGCACCGACGACGCGCCCTTGCGCCTTGGCGAGATAGGCGTAGCAGAGGATCTCGAGCTCGCGAACGGGTTGCTCGCCGTAGCGCTGGGTGTCGAGTTGTGACACGACGATGTGCGCGGCTTCGGCGAGCTCGAGGACTCGGTGCATGGATTCGAAGCGGATCTCCCATGCGTGAAACAGCAGGCCTTCGACGACGGGCCAGAGATGACAGGCGGGGTCGCTCGTCACGCGCTCGAGCAAGGTCTGGCCTTCGAGCTGGATCAGGTGGGCTACGACGGGCGAGGCGGTGAGGCGCTCGGTTTGGACGATCTGGTCGCGATCGAGTGCGGCTGCGGTGGCCGCCGTCCAGACGCGATTTTCGTCCTCGGTGCTGAGGATTCGCACCCCACGGCCTGCGAGGTCGACGCCTTTGTCGCTCAGCAGCCGAGCGAGCAGACGCGGCTCGGCCGCGGTTCCCTTCTGAACGGGCGGGTCTTGGGGATTGCGACTCATCAGTTGCGCGGGCCTCGGTCGTTGCCGATTCCCCGCAGCTCCGGAGGCTCGGTGATGCGTTTGGCGAGGGCGGTGACGCAGCGGCCGCAGATCTTGGAGATGCTGTTGGCCTTGTAGCCCTTGAGCGCTGCGATCTCGGACTCGGTTCGCCCCTCGATGTAGCGCATGCGCAGAAGGTCGCGACACTTGGGGCGCAGAGTGTCGATGGCTTCAGTCAGCTGGGCCATCAGCGTCTCGTGCTCCTGAGGCGCGCTGACACCTCCGGCCACGAGCTCGAGCAGAGCAGCGTCGAAGCTCTCTACGAAGCGCCTTCGCCTCTGCCGGGAGTAGTCGAGGCACCGTCTGCGAGTCACGATGACCAGCCAGGCCGCAGGGTCTTCGATGAAACGACGCTTCTGAACGAAGTCCACGAGCACGTCCTGGAGAACGTCTTCAGCGTCCTCGGTAGGAATTCGGAAGCGTCGAAGAATCCCGAGCAGGCGAGGCCGCATAGGCTCGAGCTCACTGCGCAGGTCGTAGGGTTCCTCGGGAGTCTCGGCCGGTTGAGCAGGTAGCGGTTGCTGGCTCGACTCGCGTGCTAGCGAGCTGGCCGAGGTCGCGGGGGGACCGCCGTTGGACTTGACGTGGCCTGGACCGTGCGCCTTGGGCGACGGTGACTCTGGACTCGGGTCCTGATTCGAGGCGTGCCCGCGCTCGGCGACGTGATCGCCAGGATTGCGAGTCGACTCGGTGTTCTGCTGGTTGGACTCCATACGCGTCCTCCCGAGGAAGCGAATAGCAAGTGAAGCGACTTTTTGGGGATGGGGGACCGACCAGTGTGACACATGACGGGGAATGGGTGAAGAGATGCCGTCTCATCAAGAACGCCTCTCTGAGCGGAGCTCTACGAGAAGATCTCATCGAGACCGGTGAAATGCTTTCGTCTTGATGCCCCGGCGCGATAGATTTCGGCGTTCTCGCATAGGCCGGAAGGCCGTCGCCCTCAGCCCCTTCGACATGCAGATTCAGCTCGACGAAACCAACAACCTCCTGACCGTCGACTTCCCGTCGGAAGCTGACTTGCAGGCGTTTGTCGCCAAGGCGGAGAAGCGCGGTCCGCTTCTCCGATTGGACGATCGCCTCGAAGAAGGGCGTGAGCTCGAGCTTGCGCTTCGTGGGAGCGAGAGCGAGCTGAGGTGGCGTGTGAAGGTTCGTCAGGTCTTCAGGAGCGGGACCCAGCTCTTCGGCACCATGTTCGATGTCGTCTCTGACTCGTCCGAGTCCTCGGCGCCGGAGTCGGATTCTGGCGAAGATCAGGCCTTCCAAGACGCAGAATCTTCCGAGCAGCTCATCGATGCAGCGGAAAGCGAAGCCGAGACCCAGGCGCTGCCGGTCGAGCCCGCCGCAGGATCGAGTGAGACCGAGGGAGAGGAACAGGAGACTGGAGCGCAGCCCGAGAGCGAGGCCGAGACCCAGGCACTGCCGCTCGACGAGGTGCTCAGGCAAGCTGCGATGGAGAGACTCGGTCAGTCGACCGGCGAGTCGGAGGGAGTCGGGGAAGCTGATGTCGGGCCAGGCGAGGTCGTGCCAGACGACGGCCCACCGGCTCAGGCCGATGACGATGCCGAGGAGTCTTCTCCGGGTCACGATCTACAGGCGGAGGTGCGCGAGTCGATCGGCACCCAGGGCGTCTCGGCGTTCTTCGAGATCAAGAAGCTCAACCCCAGCCAGAAGATCATCCTGGCCGGCAAAGCTAGCAGGCAGCAACGGCAGCTGCTGCTGCGCGAGACGTCGCCGTCGATTCACATGGCCCTGCTCTCCAATCCACGGATCGAGCTTCGCGAGGTCCAGGAGCTGGCGAAGAATCCGCAGACCTCGGCCGGTGTTCTGCAGCGCCTCGCCAACGACAAACGGTGGGGTAGCAACTACGAGATCCAGCTCGGCATCGTGAAAAACCCGAAGACACCGTCGCCGCTGGCGATTCGCTTCGTGGAGGTGCTGCGGACTCCGGATCTGCGTCAGCTCGCCAAGAGCCAGAAGCTGCGGGAGAACATCCGGACGGCTGCGCTCAGGTGTTACCTGCGGCGTACTTCGAAGGCTTGAGCGGCCACCAGGGTTTTCGAGGTCTTCCGGGAGACCCGACGAGAGGGTCTCGCTGGGGGCACCTGGCGCTAGCCTCGCTAGCGGTGGTGCTCGCTTGCGGCGGTGCTGCAGACGAGCCGGAGCTGACCGAGACCAGCGACGTTGCTCGGGAAACCGTAGCGGAAGGCGCGGAATCGCACCGTCGACTCGAGCTCGCCGACGGTCAGATCGTGTCGTTGCCAACGAAGCCCGAGCGCATCGTGTCGCTGGTGCTCGCCGCCGACGACGTGTTGCTCGAGATCGTCGACCCGTCTCGGGTGCTGGCCCTCTCGGCACTGTCGACCGACCCTCGCTACAGCTTGACGTCGCAGGCCGCCGAAGCTTTCGGAACGACTGTGCCTAGCCAAGCAGAGCCGATCCTCGCCCTGCGACCTGATCTCGTCTTTGCGGCGGGTTACACGACGGCCGAGACTCTCGAACAGCTGGAGCGAGCTGGCGCGCCGGTCCTACGGCTCAGTCAGTACGACAGTCTCGACGAGATCCGCGCGAACATCCGCCTGATCGGTCAGGCGGTCGGA
>JANQPS010000928.1 GCA_028285365.1 Thermoanaerobaculia bacterium
GGTCAGATCAAAGCCAAGAGCACGACAGCATGCAAAATCAGCCAGCTGCTGTGCTTGGCGAGTCCCTCGACCGAGCTCGACCTCACGAGCGGCGACGGCACGGTACCCACCCTCAGTGCATCTCGCCAGCCTCCGGGCGGCGAGGGTCTCAACGATCCTGACGCCAAGGTCTGCCGTATCGAGTCTCCCCACGAGGACCAGGACAAGAGTGTCGAGCACAACGGCCTGATGGGGAACTCGCGCGTGCATGGCAAGGTGGTCGAGTACCTGTTCGGCGAAGGAAGAGCACGAGACTCCGGGGCCTGCGACGGGGAGGGCACTGGATCCGGACCGCTCCCTCTCCCAACTTCCCATCGGGTGGTCATCGTTGGTGCGGAGAGCATCATCGTCAGCGACGAGGCTGCAAACGAGCTCTCGATCTTCCCGGATCGGATCGTCGGTGAGGTTCCTGCCATTGGCAGCTTCCGGCTGGGCTCGGGCATTTCGATGCTGACCCTGCCGACGTCTCCCACCCGCAGTTTCACGATCGGATTGATCACCGGAAACAGTCCCGTCGCGGTCGAGGTCACGACGGGTAGCCAGGAGGAGGTCACCGACGCCGTACGGTTTCTGGACCTGACCCTCGTTGCCGGACGCGCGGCCATGCTCACCGTCTCGGGGATGACCGTCTCGGATCTCGACTACGACTCGACCGGAGACGGGCTGTTCGACGCGACGATCGTGCCAACGGTGCGCGTGAGCGGAGCCGACGCAAATGACGTCGACCCGCCAGAGATCTCGATCGATCAGGATCCAGCGGGCTCCTCGCCCCATCTGGTCACCCTGACCATCGAGGCCAACGACCTCGTGTCAGGACCAGCGGCAGCGTACTACTCGCTCGACGGGAGCCAGTACCAGCAGGTCGGCGGCCCGATCGATGTCGACGCTTCCGAGCATCCGACACTCTGGGTGTGGGCCGACGATCACGTTGGCAACCGCGCGACTCGGATCGTTCCCGTGATCGACCCTGACCTCGTGTTTGCTGACGGGTTCGAATCCAACGGCTTGACTGAGTGGGATGCGTCGCAGCGTTAGCCGAGGCTAGTACGTCCCGCGAACGCCAGGGCGTCGGTGCCTGAGCACGATCCCGCCCTCTTCTTGTTGGGATTCGGCCTCCAGCGCTCCGACACTTCGGCTCTTGCCGGCCGTGTGAAGCAGCACCAAGCCATGCGGTGCTGCAAGAGCAGCAGTTCTCGCTCAGCAACCCAACAACCCGCTCGATCAGACGCCGCTCGGCCACGCACCTTCCGCTATCCTGCCGACCACGGAGTGTAGGTCTTCAGGCGCAGCATGCCTCCGGCGGCGCAGCTCACCGCGTTAGACACCGCAACACCTAGGAGAAGGAATGCAGCCAGTTCGGAGCATCGCAGCGCTGGTTGCACTGTGCCTGGGCGCATGCATCGCCAAGGGCGCAGCTGAGGAGGAGTATCAAGCGTCCGCTGACAGCTACCGACTCGCCCATCTCGTTCACTACGCGGAGCTTCTCTCCGACTATCACGAGAAGACGGCCACCTACCCTTTCATGGGAGACAGCGACCTACCCACGTATGTTCACCTCGCAAACGATGAGCAGGTCGCGTTCACCAAGCCTGGGCCGCCGTACGAGCATCGCGTGATCGAAGTGGCCGACTTCTTCGACGAGCTCGAACGTGGGCTGGGCCGCGAGGTCGACGAGTACTACGACCCACAGTACCGACCGACTGGACGGCCGAACTTCTACGTCTACATGGTCGTGGAGGAACAGTACTTCTTCGCCGTCCACTTCCACCGCGAATTCGGCTTCGCCAGTCCGGTAGCTCCCAACTACAACAAGGTCGAGCTGACCAACAGACCGGAGGTAGCTCCACACCTCCGGACATGGGAACAGCTCCAATCGGAGCCTGAGTTCATCGCGGCGGTCGCCGAGGGGGTAGACCGCAACCCGTCCATGGATGGGCGCGAGCGGAGGTACATCGACTTCTCGGATCGGGGCCCGCTGGACTAGCCGGGCGCTCTAGACCGGGCGGTGCCTGGACAACCGCAGCTGACGCGCAAAACCAAAGCTTGAAGAGGCTCACACCTTGATTGACGCGAGCAACAACAGCGGGCTGCTGGCCGTGCTGATCGCCATGTTGACCCTGGGCATCTGGATGGAGACACGCCCACGGTTGGCGCAGTTTGGTGTGATCGCGATCGTTCTCGGCTGCGCCCTGTTGAGCGGCGTCGGCCTGCTGCCGCGCGAGGCGGACCTCTACGGCGTGATCGTCGCCTACTGCGTACCCCTGGCCATTCCCCTTCTGTTGTTCAACGCCAACCTGATCAAGATCTGGCGAGAGAGCGGCCGCGTCTTCTTCGCGTTCCTGCTGGCGGTAATCGGCGTGCTGCTCGGCGCCTTCCTCGCTGCCCCTCTGACCGATTTCGGGCCGGACGATGGCGTCTGGACGGGCATTCTCACCGCCGGCTACATCGGTGGCAGCGCCAACACAGCGGCAGTAGCTGCTGCCATGGACAAGGCGGATGAGCCTTTCATGGCGATCGCGGTGGCCTCGGCCTACGCGGTCGCGGTGCCTTTCATGGCCCTGCTTCTGGCCATGCCAGGAATCACGTGGTTGTGGCGCCTCTTCAGCCCCAACACGGCGCATGCCGATTCACCAGATGAGGAGCTGGAAGCTGGCTCAGAGAGCGGGCCGGTTTCCGGGTTTTCCCTTGCCGCATCCCTTGCCCTGAGCGCCCTGGTGTTCTGGATCAGCGACTGGGTGGCCAATCTGACCAGCAGTGGCCCCATGCGCTACGTCGCCATCTCTGTTCTCAGTGTGGCGCTGGCGACACTGTTCCCTCGCCGGATGCAGCAGCTCCAAGGGCACTACGATCTGGGGCGAATTCTCATCTACCTCTTCTTTGCCGTGATTGGTGTGCAGATCAACTTCGCGCTGGCCATCGCGTCTGGCGGTCAAGTGATGCTGTATGCCGCCATCGTGGTGGTCACGCATCTCCTGGTCATGAGTGTCGGTGGCCGCGTCTTTCGCTTTACCGGCCCCGAACTGGCGGTCGCGTCGAACGCCTGCGTGTTGGGCGCTCCAACGGCTGCGGCGATGGCGGCCTCGAAAGGCTGGCATACGCTGGTCACTCCGGGCTTGCTGGTGGGCGTCCTGGGATACGCCGTCGCCAACCTCATTGGCATTACGCTGGCGCAACTGCTGTAGAACAAAACGGGAAACAAGATGACAAAGCGCGTGTTCGTGGCCGGATATCTGACCGAGACCAATACGTTTGCCCCGTACCCCACGGGCAGGGCCACTTTCAAGGAAATGATGTGGTTCGAGCGCGGCGAAGCGGTGGAGAAACCTTCCCACGGCGACGTCTGCTACGAGTACATCACTCGTGCAAAAGCCCTCGGCTGGGACGTGGTCGCGGGACTGAGGACCTTCGCGCAGCCCGCGGGCAAGATCCCGCAGCCCGTGTACGAAGAGTTGCGCGACGAGATCCTCAACCATCTGCGCGAGTCGCTGCCAGTGGACGCGGTCTTGCTGTCGGTGCACGGGGCCATGGTTGCGGAAGCAGAATTCGACGGCGAAGGAGACCTGATCGCCAGGTGTCGCGAGATCGTCGGAGACAGTGTGCCCATCGGCGTACACCATGATCCGCACGCGCATCTCACTCGCAAGATGGTGGACAACGCCGACGTGCTACGGATCTGGAAGGAGTATCCCCACACCGATATTGGCGAGCGCTGTGGCGAGGTCTTCGAGCTGATCAAGGGCCGCCTCGAGGGCGACCCGAGGCCCATACCTGTTCTACACGACTGCCGCATGACTCAAATGCTGCACACGACGCGCGAGCCCATGAAGAGCTTCGTGGCGAAGTGCAGCGCACTGGAAGGCAAGAACGGTATCCAGGGAGTCAACATCGCCCACTCGTTCCCTTGGGGCGACGTGCCGGATATGGGAACGCGGGTCTTGGTCTATGCCCAGACCGAAGACGATGTGCCTGCCGCTGAAGCCCTGGCAAAAGCGTTGGGAGAGGAGCTATGGAGCATGAAAGAGGAGTGCGCCATACCGTTCCTCTCCATGGACGAGTCTCTCGATCAGGCTTATGCCGCTAGCGAGGGGCCGGTGGTCATTTCTGACGGGCCGGACAACCCTGGTGGTGGCGCGCCTGGAGACTCCACCTTTCTTCTGCACAGGCTGCTCGAGCGGGGCGAGAAGGACTGGGCCATTGGCTACCTGTACGACCCGCAGGCAGTGCGGATAGCCATCGAAGCGGGTCAAGGAGCCACTCTGCAGCTTCGACTGGGTGGAAAGACCTGCGAGCTCTCTGGCGATCCCGTGGATCTGCAGGCAAAGGTGACTGCGATCCGCTACAACTGCAGACAAGCGTTCGGCGACCAGCGCCTGGGCGCTGGTGACGCCGCGGCCTTTGACC
>JANQPS010000931.1 GCA_028285365.1 Thermoanaerobaculia bacterium
AAGATCCGGAGTACTACCTTCTCGCCGAACGCTACCGGCAGCGTCGAGACGCGGAGCTCGACCTCGTGGGTCTTTCGCTTCGTCTTGATGCGCCCGTCCTGGGGCCGGCGCTTCTCGGCGATGTCGAGGCGGGCCATGGTCTTGAGTCGGCTGACGACCGCTCGATGAACGAGTTTGGGCATCTGCTGGATCTCGTGGAGCACACCGTCGATGCGAAAACGAATCAGGCTGTGTTCTCGCTTCGGCTCGACGTGGATGTCGCTGGCGCGCGTGTCATACGCGTGCTGGAGCATGAACTCGACCGCGTTGATGATGTGCTGGTCGGAGGACTCGATCTCCCGCTCGGACTTCATCTGCACGAGCGCTTCGAGGTTGCCGAGATCGATGCCGGAGGTCAGGTCTTGCTCGGCACGCCTCACCGACTGCCGAAGACCGTAGAACTCGGTGATGGCTCGCAGGATGTCGGGCTCGGAAGCAACGACCAGGCTCATGTCGCTGCCGATCAGCCTACGCATCGAGTCGACGGCTTCCAGGTCGAACGGGTTGGCGCAGGCGACCTGCAGCATGGCGTCCTGCATCTGAAGCGGCAACATGCGATGGCGGAGCGCAAATGGCCGCGAGATCTTGGCCTCGATCAGGTCTGCGTTGAGCCTCAGCGGGTCGATGCGGACATAGTCGAGCCCGGCCTCGGCTGCGATCGCCCGTGCGACGTCGACTTCGGTGAGCGGCTCGCCACCATTGGCGCGATTGGAGAACTGCAGCCGTTCGATCAGCTCGTAGGCCGGCGAATGCTGCTCGAACGCGCGCGCTGACGAGTTTCGCTGAGGCTGAGACCGAGCCTCGCGCTGGAGTTTCTGAGCGTCCTCCTGGCCGATGTGACCGGTTCGGACGAGGATGTTCGAGACGAACTGTGGGCTGAGCATGATCGGGAAGACTCCGATGAGATCGGATTGAAGGTCGGCCCGGCTCCGTCAGATGGCTCCGGCTGGAGGAAGCGTCGCCAACCAGCGCGGGTCGGCGCCACGAGCACGACGGATCAGAGATTATGACTCACGCTGTACACGCAGCCGCCTTTCGCAGAGCTCGGCTGCAACCGCCTAGAGTGATCGGATGCCGGAACAGGCGCACGCGCGTCGTCTCGAGCTGAGCTGGTTGGTATCATCGCGCTCCGTTCGGCGACGCCCAACAGCTGGTCTACGACGTTGACGGTTCACCAGAAACCTGACGGTGGACACCACACCGAAGATCACCAGGACACCAACGGTCACGACGACACGAGGGGTCACCAAGATGCTGAAGAAGAGACACCCGCATAACTTGATCAGGACGCTTGCGATGCTGGCGCTGAGCGCTTTCGTCCTCACCGTCGTGAGCCCACTCGCGGCCGAGATCGACCTGGACAAGGTCGTCTTGCCCGAGGGTTTCTCGATCTCTCTCTACGCCGAGGGGCTGAAAGACGCCCGTTCGATCGCCATGAGTGACGATGGAGTGCTCTACGTCGGGAGTCGGCGGCAGGGCGATCTCTACGCGGTCGTCGACACCGACGGTGATGGCTACGCCGAGACCCAGCACGTTCTCGCGACCGGTCTCGAGATGCCCAACGGCATTGCCTGGCGCGACGGCTCGCTATTTGTGGCCGAGCTCCAGCGCGTGACTCGCTACGACGGCATCGATTCTCGCCTCGAGAACCCCCCGGAGCCGACGGTCATCGTCGACGGCTTGCCCGACAAGCGGCACCATGGCTGGAAGTATCTCGAGTTCGGTCCGGACGGCCGTCTCTAC
>JANQPS010000934.1 GCA_028285365.1 Thermoanaerobaculia bacterium
TGTCACGCTGGCGAGTATCCCGACCCTGAGTTCGGCGATCAGAAGCCGTGTTCGGAGACCGAGCCTCCTGCCATGAAACTGGGACCGCACGTTGCGGCTATCGGCATGCTGTTCTACGAAGGCGAGCAGTTCCCCGAGACTTACCGCGGTCGGGTGTTCATCGCCGAGCACGGTTCCTGGAACCGGAGCAGCAAGATCGGCTACCGGGTCACGACCGTAACGGTTGATGCCAATGGTCAGGCGAGCGACTACGAGGTTTTTGCCGAGGGCTGGCTGCAGCCGGGTGACGAGACCTGGGGGCGCCCTGTCGATCTACTCGAGCTGGAGGACGGCTCGCTACTCCTTTCCGACGACTTGACCGGAGCCATCTACCGAATCAGCTACGGAGGCGCCCAGAGCGCCTCGGCTGGGCCATGAGAGTCGATCATCCGATGACAGTGGGAGCCGGACCATGAACGGGTCGTTGTCGTCAGCGGCGAGCGCGGCAAAAGAGCGTCACGAGTCGGCCGCCGCGTCGGGTCTTCAGCTCGACATGAGTCGCGGGAAGCCGTCTCCCGACCAGCTGAGCCTGGTCGAGGGCATGCTCGAGTCTGTCTCTCCTGGCGACGTGCGCAGCGAGCACGGCACGGATTGCCGTAACTACGGCGGAGACCTCTTCGGGCTACCCGAGGCGCGGCGCTTGTTTGCCGCGATGTTAGACGTCTCGGCCGACAGCGTCATCGTTCAGGACAACTCCAGCTTGCGGCTGATGTTCGACACGGTGGCTCAGTGTCTACTCGTCGGTACCAGTCAGGCAGGCCCCTGGAGAGCGCTCGACAAGGTCAAGTTCTTGTGCCCCGTACCCGGCTATGACCGCCACTTTGGCCTGCTCGAGTACTTCGGCGTCGAGATGATTCCTGTCGACATGACGGACGTCGGCCCGGAGATGGAGACGGTCGAACGGCTGGTGCGTGACGACGCGAGCGTCCGAGGGATCTTCTGCGTGCCCCGGCACAGCAATCCCACAGGAGCCACGTACTCCGCGGTGACCGTTCAGGCACTCGCGAGCATGTCGACAGCAGCACCCGATTTTCGCATCTTCTGGGACAACGCCTACGCCGTTCACCATCTGACGAGCTCACCACCACCGCTGAGCTCGCTGCTCGACAGTTGTGAACAGGCGGGGAACCCCGACCGTGTGCTCATGTTCGGCTCGACATCCAAAATCTCTTTCGCCGGTTCTGGTGTCTCGCTACTGGCTGCGAGTGCGTCGAATCTCAGCTGGCTGCGCGGTCATCTCTCCAAACAGTCGATCGGGCCGGACAAGCTGAATCAGCTACGACACGTGAGATTCTTTCGCGATCTGGCCGGAATCGAGAGTCACATGCGGCGGCACGCCGAGATCATCGGGCCGAAGTTCGAGCTCGTCGACCGGGTCCTCGAGGAGAGACTCGGCGGTTTGGTGAGCTCGGATGGTAGGCCTCTGGCATCTTGGAGCCTGCCTCATGGGGGCTACTTCATCAGCTTCGACGTGCTGCCTGAATGCGCGCGACGGGTCTACGATCTGGCGTCGCAAGCAGGGCTCAAGCTGACTCCGGCGGGTGCTACGTTTCCGCTAGGCGACGACCCGCGCGACCAGAACTTGAGACTGGCGCCCACGATGCCGAGTCTCGACGAGCTCGAGCGAGCGACGGAGTTGATCGCCGACTGCGTCGTTCTCGCTTCGGCTGAACTCCAGTCCGGCGCCTAGACTCACCCGCGCGCCCATGGCGAGGCGGGACCGCAGATCGTCCCTCTGACAGGGGCAGCTCGAGCGCGCTAGCCAGCCTGACTTGGCTGACAGGTGGCTCAGGGAGCGCCGACGTAACCGAGGCTTTCGAGTGCGCGCCGGTCCTCTTCGCTGAGCACTCCGGAGCTGGCTTCGTACTTGGGTAGCTCGCGGTACCAGTTTGCGAGCCTTCGGCGCAGCGGTGGCTCGAGGTCGAGTGGTGGCTCCTTGAGGGGCCGGAGCTCGTTTGGATCGGTACTCAGGTCGAAGTAGATGGTCTCGCGCTTCTGGAAGTCGAAGACGGTCTTGATCTGGTCGAGCTCGAGCGCGATCTGTAGCGGATTGTCGAAGTTCTCGCGCTTCTCACTCGTGAGCGCCGTGTGTCGATCGCCGAGCGCGTATCGAGGGCGCGAGTTGGTGTCGCCACCGCCGAGGGCCGGTACCAGGCTGTGTCCCTGAAACGTCTCCTCGCTCGGAATATCCAGGAGCTCCAGAAGCGTCGGGGTGATGTCCACGATGCTGGCAGGTACCGCCGAGCGGACGCCCGTCGGAACCCCAGGGCCTTTGACGATCAGAGGGATTCGCAGGTTGGGCCACAGCGCGTTCTTACCGTGTCCCCAATAATTGTGCTCGCCGAGGCTTTCGCCGTGGTCGGCCACGAAGACGAGAAGAGTCTGGTCGAGGTCGAGGAACTCCGCGAGCCGCTCGAGCAGCTTCCCGATCTGATGGTCGGTGTACATGACTTCGCTCGCGTAGCGCTGCCGCTTCTGCCAGCCGGGAGCGCGGTCCTTGGGCGAGCTCTCTGGCGGTTCGAAGCCCGGATGACTCTTGTACGGCGTGTGCGGCTCGCTGAAGTGCACCCACAGAAACAGTGGTGAGGTGTCTTCGCGAGTCTCGAACCACTCGAACACCGCTGCCTGCAACGTTTCCGCATCGCGCTCAGGCGGCCCGAGCACGTAGCGCTTTTTGTTGAACTCCTCGTCGTAGTGGTCGAAGCCGCGATCAACCGCCGCCAGGCGTGAGCGCAAGGTCCAGTTGGAGATGAACGCGGCGGACTCGAAACCAGCCTCGCCGAGGATCTCAGCCAGGACCGGCACGTCCGGGCGCATGGCGACACCGTTGCGGCGGGCGCCGTGAGTCGGTGGGTAGAGCGAGCTGAACAAGGACGCAAAAGCCGGCCCGGTCTTGCCGATGGTCGTCATGGTGTCTTCGAAGACGACTCCGCCTGCTGCAAGCTCGTCGATGTACGGTGTCGGCGACGCACCACCGTACGGGGCCAGGGCGTCGGCTCGCAGGGTGTCGACGGAAACCAGGACGATGTTGCGCAACTCGGCAGCGGAAACCTGGGCTGCCGCACAGACGAACGAGGCGACGAGCCAGACGAGGATCGACGCCCGCAACCGGGTGGGGGCTGGTGACGAGCGAAGAGGTGTCCGTCGCGAGCGGTCGGCAGCTGACGCGTGGTGCATGAGTGGCGTGGTCTTCACCTGGTGGGTCGGGACCTGTTGGGTCAGAGCGGAGACGTGGGCCGGGCGGGCGAGATGGTAACAGGAGCCGCGCCGTCCCGGGACCGTATCCGGTGGCCAACGGTCAACGCATCAGTTGCTTTCGGTGCGGGCACCAAAAGCCTCCGCCTCCTCCCAGGTGTCGATGTCGCGAGCGAGCGAGAGACCCTCGAGGATGGGCAGGCGAGTTCGACGCTCGGGGTGGCGTTTGCGATGAGAGCTCTTGGCGAACAAACGCCTGATGGCCGACTCCAGTTCGGGCTGGGTGAGTTTCTGGTCACGGAGTTTGCGCGCTGCCTTCCAACCCGAAACTGCCATGTCACCAGTCAAGGTCGGTGCCTGTAGCTTGAGCAGGTGCAAGAGATCGTGGAACAAGATGCCGAAGATCAGCCTTCGGATGGCGTACCAGCGGCGGTACTGGATGGGTCGATTCCGTGTCTGGTAGGTGACGTCGAGGAGCCGGTAGAGGAACCGGAGTCTCAGAGCGTCAGGATCGACGATGGCGAGGTGGCACGGCAGCACCGAGGCTTCGTCGCCGGTGTCGGTCAGCACGACGTACTTGGGTTTCCACGAGGACTCGCCGAGCATGCCGGGGTCGCTCGGGGCGCTGATCATCGGAAACCAGAGATCGCTGGGCGCGTGTGAGAAGTAGTCTTCGAGCACCGAGTCGAGATCCTGACGTGTTGGCAGAATGTCGCAGGTCGAGAAAGCGAC
The DNA here is from genome assembly GCA_028285365.1 of Thermoanaerobaculia bacterium. GTDB lineage: Bacteria > Acidobacteriota > Thermoanaerobaculia > Multivoradales > Multivoraceae > JANQPS01. Next base: position 3,967 of record JANQPS010000934.1, read on the forward strand.
CGGGCCCTCCGGGTGGCGCTCCCGCACGCCTTCGATGCCCGCGCGGATGTTCTTGCCGAAGGCACCGTCCGTGTCGATGACAAGAGCGTCGACCTCTGCCTGCGAATAGGCCATACGAGGTCCCGCGACATAGATGGGCCCGAACACGTCAGCCGACAGGTAGCGCTCTACGAGGTGCTCGATGAGCGGCCTGTCGTCGATGCGCAAGTCGACACCCTTGCAGCCGGTCAGGGGCCGCAGGCTCTCTCCGGCTGGGGGCAACGTGGCGGCCTTGCGGTCTGCCCCGCCGAGGATGACCATGGGAATTGTTTGGTCGCGGTTCATGGCTCGAGAGTGTCCTAGCGAAGCCGAGGTATCGCTGGGTGGCGATCATGACTATCGAGGTCGCCGACCATCAGCAGCACTGCACCTCGAGGCGCAACTGGCTCCGGGAGCGGCGTATTGTACGATGGCTCGCCTCGGAACCAGCCGCGGCTGGTGACCTCGAGCAATCGCTTATGGATTCGAACTTCCTCTCCCAGACTCCGGAGCTGGTGGTCTCGAATCGACGACTGGGCGAGCTTTGCGATCGTTGGAGCGAGCAAGAGCAGCTGGCTCTCGATACGGAGTTCATCAGGACCCGGACCTTCTACCCTCGTCTCGGCTTGGTTCAGGTGGCTGACCAGGACGGTGGCTATCTGCTGGATGCCGTCGAGATCGACGACTGGAGCCCGTTTGCCGGGGTTCTTGCCGATTCCCGGGTCCTCAAGGTCCTGCACTCGCCGAGCGAAGACCTGGAACTGTCACTGCACTGCTTCGAGGTGGCGATCGATCCGGTGGTCGACACCCAACTGGCTGCAACCCTGGCTGGTGTCGGGCCCATGATGGGTTATCAGCGGCTGGTGGCGGCCATGTTCGACTTGGATCTTCCCAAGGAACAGCAGCGCTCGGACTGGCTCAAGCGCCCGCTGAGTGCGTCGCAGGTGCGCTATGCGTGGCTCGACGTCGCGCTGCTGTTGCCACTGTGGGAGCAACTGCGAGAGCGGCTCGAACTGGCCGATCGAGTGTCGTGGGTGGAGCAGGACTGCGCGCGGTTGGCGGACGATATCGCCCAGCGACTGGACCCACGAACTCAGTTCAACAGGCTCTTCAAGGCATCCCTGGGCGAGCGTCAGACCCGAGTCTTGTGGGGGCTGGTTTCGTTTCGGGAGGAGCAGGCGCGACAACGCGATCTACCACGCGGCTTCGTCCTGAAGGACGAGTGTCTCGTGCGGATCGCCAGGGACCTGCCGACGACCAGACGGGAGCTTCAACAGATCCCTGGCCTCGGTCACGGGAGTTTGAGGCGTTACGGAGAGAAGTTGCTGCGGATCGTCGAAGACCCGCCGGGGCTCGAACAGCCACCGCCGAGCAAGAGGCGATTGGGCTCACAGAGCCGAAAGCTCGTCGACGTGATGCGCGAGCGGGTCAGAACTTGCGCGGAGGAACTGGGAGTGCCGCCCGAGGTACTGGCTTCCCGGAGGACGCTCGAGGCGCTGGTTCGCCAGGGCTCATTGCCGACCGAGCTCCAGGGCTGGCGGCGCGAGGTGGTCGGCGACGACCTGATGAGTCTCATGAACGGCTCGGTGACCGGGAACGAGCTGTGACTCTGGCTTGAATCGGACTGCAAGTTACTGGTCTCGCTGCTGTTCGCCATGTCTCGTGAGCGGCGGCGCAGGAGTCACGTCAGGAGTCTGGGTGGACGATCTCGAGCAGATCGACCGCCGGCTGACCGTCGCAGTGGATGGTTGCCAGTCTGCCGTAGATCGCACGAGCCCGATCGGGCAGCCCGAAGTGCTCGAGAATCTCGGCGGTCGGCTCCACCTCGACGAGCTGATGGAGGGTCAGCCGCCGGAGGACTCCGTTTTCGATCAAGATCCTGCCGAGCGGAGTCTCGCCTTCGAGAATGAGGTCACGGACCTCGTCAGAACAGTGCTTGAAATCGAATCTCATGATGCCGTACTGCACCACGAAGCCATCGGTACTTCGAGTCAGCAGGATCTTTCGTGCGTAGTGGACACCCTCTCGTGCGCTGGTGAGGACGGAGAGGTCGACCGAACAGCCGTGGTGGGCCTCCAGTGTCACTGTCATGTGAGTCTCGTGTGCGAGGAGCGAGCGAGCCGGTTCCGGTACCTGTTCGGCCTCGACCGATCTGGTCGCAGGCGCGGTTTCGCCGAAGAGCGCAAAGAGCCACGGGGCGTCTTTGGGTGAATGAGGCGTCATACCCGCCGGGCTTGTGGGAGTCTGGGATGTCTGACTCAAGTCTTGGTCCTCGCTACGAGAGCTCCACGCTCCGCGCGCTGTGTTCGCCCTGTGGCCGAACGGAGTTTGCGCTGTCGCTTGGGTTGGTGTCTCGGGTCTGTCATAACGTTTCGTGAGGTGACGCCAGGTGGTTGAGGGTAGAGACAGACGCAGCGAGAGAGCTCCAGCCGATCGTTCGACGGGCGCGTCGGACGACCGAAGACCTCGCTACCGTTGCGCCGTCGACGACTTTTACGTAGAGGAGCTTGCGCTGTTCGAATTGGAGTCATCGGGTGAGCATCGGTACTACTGGATCGAGAAGGCTGGCCTGACCACCGAGCAGGTGGCGAAGAGTCTCTCGCGGACTCTCGGCGTGAGGCTGCGCGACGTCGGCTACGCGGGACGCAAAGACCGCTGGGCAAGGACGAGGCAGTGGTTCTCGGTTCGGTGTTCACAGGAGGATGACAGCCAGGTTGGCGGTGATGAGGGATTCGAGGTCCTCGAAGCGGCTTTCGGGTCTCGAAAACTACGCCTTGGCGACCTCGAGGGCAATCGGTTCGCCATCCGGATCCGTGATGTGACGCCGGCGGAGTGGGAGGTTGTCGCAGAGCGGCTGGAGCGCCTGAGACGGTTCGGTTTTGCGAACCGATTCGGTCGCCAGAGGTTTGGGCATGACGGAGACAACGCCGAGGCGGGGCTCGACATTCTCCGGGGCACGTCGCGCGTGAAAGACCGCAGGCGAGCTCGATTCCTGGTGGCTGCTCTGCAGGCGGAGCTGTTCAATCGTGTCCTTGCGCTGCGCGAGGAGAACGTAGCCGAAGACAGCGGCGGGCGCCGTGCCATCGATCAGGTCCTGGATGGCGATCTTCTCGTCGCGCGGGCCACGGGATTCTGTGTGCGCGCAGGAGACCTGGTCGAGCATCAGGGCTTGGTGGACGCGCTGGAACTGAGCCCGTCCGGGCCGCTGTTCGGCGCCAAGATGATGCGTCCCGGAGGGGTGATGAAGAGGTTGGAGGCACTGGCGCTCGAGGAGCTCGAACTGGACGAGTCTTCGTTCCGGCAGCTTGCGGGCCGAGTCGACGTGAGCGGCGAGCGGCGCTCTCTGCGCTGCGAAGTGAGGGGACTTCAAGGACGCCACGAAGAGGCCGTGGCCACGAGCGCCGAGGGCTGTGGCGACGTGGTCTTGGAGTTCGAGCTTCCGCCCGGAAGCTACGCCACCGTGCTGCTCGAAGAGGCGTTTGCCGGTCTCGGTCTCGAAGAGGCTCGTGGCGGCACCGCAAAAGAAGGCGCAAGGAAGAGATCGTAGAGATCCCTGTAGTGAGGAAGCTGGAGCTCGTCGAGGATCTTCTGGAACTCTGGACGGCTGATGGCTTTGAGGAACTGGTAGCGCGAGCGCCATACAGTGACGTTGACGTACCGGAAGCGGCCGGCGTGGCTATTGCTGCGCTCGAGGCGAGACGAGATGTAGCCGTCCTGGTGACGAAGGAACTCGGTTGCTCTGCGCCAGTTGTCCAGAAAACCGTGTTCGCTTTCCGGCGAGACTTCGAACGGATTGATCAGTGTCATCGGGGGCATGGGGACCTCCTGACTCGCGGTCGCGGGTTGCGCTGCCGCGGTGAGAGTGATGAAGAGGACATGCAGACAAGAAAAGGGGAGAAGGAAAGCGGGAACTCGATCGAGAGGGAAGAGCGGGAAGGGAGCACAAGCCGGTCGATGTGGAGAGAGCGTGTCGGGTAGTGGCGCACGGGGCTCGCTAGTCGCTACAGAGGCTGAGAGTTGTTGGGGTCGGTCGGAGTATCCAGGTCTTGTTCGACGCGCAAACTGAGGTCGGCGAGGAGTCCGCTGGCGCTGTCGACCCGGTCCTGGTCGAGTCCGCTTTCGAGTCGCCGCTGCCATCTCTCGAAGTCGAGCCTGACCTCGTGGAGTGCCTGGCGAGCTTCGTCGGTTGGTGCAAACAGCTTCGCGCGTTGATGATCCGGATTGGCGTGAGCGTTGAGCCAGCCCTCTTCGGTCATCATGTCGACCGTCCTCTGGACGCTCTGGCGAGCCATATCCAGACGTCTCGCGATCTGGGAGACGGTCAGACTCTGAGTCACCAGGAGGTCGAGAATGCGCAGTCTTGCGACCGAGATACCGTGGGCGGCCGCGCGCCGCTCGTTGGCACGTCGTAGCCGTTGGTCGAGACGGCGGTTTTCGTTGAGGAGGTTGTCGATCATTTGTCAGAACAGTGTCATAATGACAGTTGTATGTCAAATAAGCAGGATACAGTCAGTATGTCTCTAGAATGTCAAGATGACAGTGTACTGTCAACTGCGCTGGGGAGGATCTGGGAGGCCGCACGCGCCCGAGTCGTAGCCGTCTCCTTCCTGGGCCTGCTCGGGCTGATGCTGCTCGGCGATCGTGCGTGGGCTCACGACTTCACGATCACGGATACGACGCTGACTGTGAGAGGAGACCAGCGATTTCAGGTCGACATGATCTGCGACCTCGACGCCTTGCTCCTTGGCGCTGGTTCAGGACACGACCCGGTTCAACTCACGGAACTGATCGCTCAGATGGAGCCCGAAGATCGTTCGCGGAGAATGGATCGACTTCGCGAGCTCTTCCTCAGGCGCGTCCGGGTTCGTGTCGACGGTGAGCGGATCCCGTTTCGGGTCGTGTTTCCGGATCGAGCCGAGGGTTTTGTCGAGTCTGGAGCCTCAGCCGGCTATTTCGGAGTCACGGCCCGCCTCGTCGGCGAGATACCGGAAGACGGGCAGGTGGTGTCGTTCTGGGCCTCGCGCGCCTTCGCCGCTGTGCATCTGACTGCTCATGTACCTGGACTGTCACGCACCAGCCGGTTCATCTTGCAGGTGGCTGAAGAGAGTCCGAGCTTGCCGTTGACCGCGGCAGCGGCGGAAGAGCTCGGGCTCGGCGACGAGGCTCCGATCGGTGGCCGGGGCTTCATGGCCTGGCTGGGGCTGGGCTTCGTACACATCATCCCGGCGGGCGCAGATCACGTGCTTTTTGTCATGGCCTTGGCGCTGGGCACCAGGAAGTGGCGCCCGCTCGTCGCGCTGGTGACGACCTTCACGGTGGCGCACTCGCTGACCATGGCCCTGGCAAGTCTTGGCATCGTACCCATGGGTGGACGCATGATCGAGATCGTGATCGCCGGCTCCATCGTGTTCCTCGCGGTCGAGAACCTCTTCGAGGTCAAGCTCTGGGCTCGCGTCGTGGTGGTGTTCTTGTTCGGCCTGCTGCACGGACTGGGGTTCGCTTCTGTGCTCAGCGAGCTGCTGTCTCCGGGAAGAGATCTTCTCGTCCCGCTGCTCGGTTTCAACGTCGGGGTAGAAGTCGGGCAGCTCTTGGTGGTGGGGCTGGTCTCGGCGGCGCTCTACCGTTTTCGAAAGGCCGACTGGCTCCACAAGAGGGTCGTGGTGCCAGGCTCGCTCGCGATCGCCGCTGTCGGGTTGTTTTGGGCCGTCGAGCGCCTTCTGGCCTGAGCCGTGCGTTTCAGGCGCGGTCTATGGGGAAGCTGAGGACTGCGTCGAGTTGCTGCTCGTCGAGGAGAACCATGAGGAGTCGGTCGAGTCCCAAAGCGACCCCGGCGCACTCGGGCAGTCCAGCGTCGAGCGCCGCGAGGAAACGCTCGTCCATCGGTCTTCGAGGAAGGCCCGCAACCCGTCGCCGTCGCTCGCCGTCTTCGAGGCGCCGGCGCTGCTCGGTGACATCGGTCAGCTCGTGATAGCCGTTGGCGAGCTCGAGGCCGCCGAAGAAGTCCTCGAAGCGCTCGGCGACCTTCGCTGAGCCATCGGTGGTGATCTTGGCGAGGGCCGCCTGGGACGCCGGGAAATCATGGACGAACCAGAGTGTTTCGCGGTCGAGTGCCGGCTCGATCTCATCGCTGAGTAGGAGCCCGAGGACGTCGTCTCGGTCGAACGACGGAGAGCGTCGCGACGCTGGCAGGAGCTCTTCGAGCTGGCTGAGGGGTGAGGTCAGTGGATCGACGGCCAGGTGCTCCAGGAACAGCTCGCGATACGTCACGGTGCGTCGTGCGGCGAGACGGTGGCCGAATGCGTCGCACAACCTCCTCACGAGGTCGGCTACCTCGCTCATCAGCTCGTGATGATCCCAGCCGACGCGGTACCACTCCAACATCGTGAATTCCGGGTTGTGCTGCCGGCTGACCTCGCCCGCACGGAACGCTTTGCAGATCTGGTAGATCGAGCCGCTACCGCCCGCGATCAGGCGCTTCATGGCCAACTCGGGCGAGGTCTGGAGAAACAGCGTCCGCTCGTCGCCCGCAATGACGGTGCGCACTTCCAGGTTTTCGATGAAGGGATCGGGCGCTGGTCCCGATCCAAGAAGAGGCGTCGCGACCTCGAGGACCGATCGCTCTTCGAAGAACCGACGAACTTCGCTGTAGAGCCGTGCGCGAGCGCGCAGCGCGCTGGCGGGGGCGCTAGGGGGCCAGTTCACGGTGCTCATGGAGTCTCCGAGTCCTCGGCGCCCGTCTCCTGGGCAGGGTGGCCCCGGAGCCTGCTAGAGATCAGCCAGCTCGGGGGCTAGCCTTTGACGCGGGACACGTATTCGCCGTTGCGAGTGTCGACCTTGATGCGCTCGCCCTGTTGAATGAAGAGGGGGACGCGAACGACGGCTCCAGTCTCGAGCGTGGCGGGCTTGCTGCCGCCGCTCGAGGTGTCACCCTTGAGTCCCGGATCGGTCTCCGTGATCTCGAGCTCGACGAAGTTCGGAGCCGTGATCAGGATCGGTTGCCCGTTCCAGAGCGTAATGGCGCAGACGTCTTCTTCCTTGATCCACTGAGCGGCGTCACCAACGGCGTTCGCGTCTGCCGAGACCTGCTCGTAGGTTGACGGATCCATGAAGTTCCAGGACTCGCCATCGCTGTACAGGTACTGCATGTCGGTCTCGACCACGTCGGCGCCGTCGGCGCTCTCGCCCGACTTGTAGGTTCGCTCGGTGACGCGACCAGAAAGCAGATTCTTGACTTTCACCCTGGTGAAGGCCTGGCCCTTGCCGGGTTTGACCATGTCCGTGTCGACGACGACGCAGGGCTCGTTGTCGATCAAGAGCTTGAGGCCGTTCTTGAGTTGATTGGTACCGTAACTCGCCATGACTCTCCTTGGGACTCGTCGGCTGCCGACGAGACACGGTAGAACCGTAGAATTCGGGGATAAACGACCCCGTTCGTTCGACAACCTCAGGGGGCGCGAAGGCTGGCGGATGATAGCAGGCATCAAAATGGTTGCTGTGGGCAGCAGCGCCTTGTTCTGAAGTGCGCCGGGGCTCCGCCTCATGAGGCAACTCTTTGGGTATGACGGTTCTCGCCGAGAGCGCACTGCCTGCAACCTTGGCGTTCAGCAGCCGTTCATAATGTTCACAGGGTTCATAGTCATAAGGTCCATAGCGATGTGCCTTCGGTGTCCCTTTCCAGCGAAACCCTCGATTCCCTGCTGCCTGGCCCGCGATCTCGTGCTCTGAGATGTTCGCAGGCCAGAACGTGCTCTGACAGGAGACCGCCCATGAACTTCGAGAGAACTCCAGTCCCGCCGTGCCGGTTCGAGAGGGCGGAGCAGTGGGGCCGAGCGAGGCTCAGTGGTCAGCGTTCGTCTGCGAGCGCGCTCTTGGGAATCGGGATCCTCACGGCCCTGGTGGCCATACCAGGGATGGCTGAGTCTCGAGAGTCGCACCGGTTCGACAGCGACACACTCCGCGTCGCGAATCTCATCGGCTCGATTCGGCTCGAGCCAGCGTCAGGGTCCGGCTTCTCGGTCGACGCCGAGCTCCGGGGCCGTGACGCAAGCCCCCAGAACATGAAGATCGAGGTCGACAAGGGACGCCAGGCCACGTTGGCAGTCGCCTTTCCGATCGACAAGCACACCCGCTACGTCTATCCCCAACTGGACGGTGGCAAAGCGAGGTTCGAGTTCAACTCCAAGCGGCGCAAGGGTTTCCTGCAGGAGATCCTGGGTGCCTTCTCGAACAGGAAGATCGAGGTCTCCAAGAGTGGACGTGGTCTCGAAGTCTGGGCCGACCTGGTCATTCAGGTTCCCAGGGGTGGCGAGCTCGAGTTGGAGCATGGCATCGGCGCCGTGCGAATCGACAACATCGATGGTGACCTGAAGGTCAAGGTTCGCTCCGGGAGCATCGGCGGGGAGAACGTCAGCGGCTCCGCCACGATCGATGTCGGCAGCGGCTCCGTCACTCTGACCGATGTCTCCGGGGACTTCGACGTCGACAGTGGTTCCGGTTCGGTCACGATCGAACGGTTCGACGGTCCACACCTCCGGGTCGACACCGGGAGCGGCAGCATTCGAGTCGCCGACGTACGGTCGAGAGACCTCGTCTTGGATACCGGTAGCGGCAACATCGACGCATCCAGAATCAGTTCCGAAAGCGCGAGCATCGACTCCGGAAGCGGCGGCATCATGCTCGCCATGGACGAGATGGGCTCCGGCGAGTTCGAGATCGACACCGGCTCCGGGTCGATTACCTTCCTGGTACCCGAGTTCGCGTCTGCCGACGTCGTTGCTGACACGGGCTCCGGATCGATCGACGTGGACCTTCCAGACATTCGCACCCTCCGGCGTGAGCGTGACAACATGCGCTTCAAGGTTGGCCGTGGTGACGCTCAGGTGCGACTGGACACTGGCTCGGGGCGCATTCGCATCGCCACCACGGACTGACCGGCAACCCATTTTGGGTTGCTTAGGAGTTTGCCTTTGGCAAACTCCGGGAAAAGGAACGTGACCGGCAACCCACTCTGGGTTGCTTGGGAGTTTGCCGCTGGGCAAACTCCAGGAAGACTTCCGACGTGCTGGTGGGCAGATGAGAAGGGCCTCTGCTGCTTTGAGTCAGGCACGCTTCGTCGGGACCCGGTTGCAGGATGCCGGTTTCAGGACGAAACTGAGGCGCTAGCCAGGTCTGTCATGTCGACGCTTCGATCCAGCGTCGCTCCCTTGCCTGCCATCGCGAAGACAGGGAGGGCGTGAGGCTGAGCCGCTCCAGGCAAACGGGTTGCCGCGCGGCATTTTGGAGCAGTCTGCCTCGCGGACGGCCGGGATCTGAGCAGTCCGCAGTAGTGTCAGCCACAGCCTAGTCAGAGCTTGGACGAGACTCCGGCCAGCTTGCACACCGTTCGCCACTCGCTGGCGCTGACCGGCTGTACGGAGAGACGCTGGCCCTTGCGAAGAAGAGCCATTCCTTCGAGCGACTCCTGCTCCCGGAGAAATCCGAGCGAGAGCATCTCGGGAAACGTCGCGTGGTACTCGATGTCGACCAGGTACCAGCGCGGGTCGTCTTCTTTGGACTTGGGGTCGTAGTACTTGTTCTTCGGGTCGAACTGGGTGGGATCGGGATAAGACTCCTTGGAGACTTTGGCCAGGCCGACGATTCCGGGTGGGGTCGCATTGGAGTGGTAGTACAGCACGCCGTCACCGAGCCTCATCTTGTCGCGCATGAGGTTGCGCGCCTGGTAGTTGCGCACGCCATCCCAGTAGGTGGACCCGTCGCGCTCCAGGTCGTCGATGCTGTAGACATCCGGTTCGCTCTTCATGAGCCAGTACTGGCGTTTGGCCATTGGGACTCTCCGGTCAGATGGGTCGCGAGTCGTCCGAGTGAGGAAGCACTGGAAGTCTCGGACTGGCGTTGGACCGTCCTGGACGGTCTTCAGGTGAGTGGTTCGAGGTGGAGGTCGTCAAAGTCGTCAGAACAGTCAAGATCGTCAGAGTGCTCAAAGCTCAGAGTGGTCAAAGGATCGTCTTGCCGAGGAGCGACGCAGCTAGCCCGACAGCTAGCTTGGCCGTTTCGTTGCTCTGGTCGAGAATGGGATTCACCTCGACGATGTCGAACGAAGCCAAGCGACCGTCACGGGCGGTCAGCTCCATGAGCAGGTGGGCCTCTCGATACGTGAGGCCGCCCTTGACCGGGGTGCCCACGCCCGGAGCGGCTCTCGGGTCGAGGCTGTCCATGTCGAGACTCACGTGGATGTGGTCGCGGTGCGATAGGAGCTCTAGGGCCCGCCTGGAGACCTCGGCAATGCCGAGCTCGTCGATCTCGGGCATCGTGAAGACTCGGATCTCTAGCTCTTGGACCAGCCGCTTTTCACCTTCGTCCAGGTCGCGAACGCCCACCAGCACGACGTCCTCGGGTCGTAGTGTCGGTCCGGGCAGGCCGATATCGACCAGACCTGGATCGCCGTGACCGAGTAGGGCGGCGAGCGGCATGCCATGAATGTTCTTGCTCGGTGATGTCTCGGGAGTATTGAGATCGCCGTGAGCGTCGACCCAGAGCAGGCCGGTACTTCCCACCGAGGCTGCCGCTGCGACGGTGCCCGCGGCAATGGAGTGATCGCCGCCGAGGAAGATGGGGAGATCACCGTTTTCGAGCACCTGCCGGCCAGCTCTACAAGCTGCGGTGCATGCAGCGACGACCGCGGGAAGGTAGTCGAGACCCGTACCCGGACCCAAGGTGTTGCGCTCGGGAATGTCGAGATTTCCGCGGTCGTCGACGACCCATCCGAGGGCCCGGAGCTCGTCGTTGAGACCGGCGTAGCGGACCGCAGAGGCGCCCATGTCGACGCCACGGCGAGACTGACCGAGGTCCATCGGGACGCCGATCGGGCAGATTCTCCGGCTCGTGCTCGTCATGGTGTCATCTCGGTGCGGGGTGTACGAGACTGAGGCGTTGGGTAACGATCGACTCGAAACCGTGGTTTTGGGCTCGTTTGCTTACGGTGGTGCGGATAGTATCCGCTCCATCATGGATGCGTCGCGCACCCGCAACTTCTGCATCATTGCTCACATCGACCACGGCAAGTCGACTCTGGCTGATCGACTGATCCAGAGCTGTGGTGCTGTCGCCGACCGCGAATTTCGCGATCAGCTGCTCGATTCGATGGACATCGAGCGTGAGCGTGGCATCACGATCAAGAGCAACACGATCACGCTCGAGTATCGAGCACGTGACGGTGAGCTCTATCGCCTCAACCTGATCGATACGCCGGGTCACGTCGACTTCTCGCACGAGGTCAGACGATCGCTCATGTCGTGTGAAGGTGCGCTGCTGATCGTCGATGCGTCGCAGGGAGTCGAGGCCCAGACCGTCGCCAACCTGTATCTGGCTCTCGAGTACGACCTCGAAGTCGTCCCCGTGATCAACAAGATCGACCTACCGTCGGCAGACGTGGACCGCGTTCTGGAGGAGATCGATGCCGACCTGGGGCTCGATCCCTTCGAGTCGGTTCGTTGCTCGGCCAAGACCGGAGAGGGCATCGAGGACGTCCTCGAGGCGATCGTCGAGAAGCTGCCAGCACCCACCGGGGAGGCCGAAGCCCCTCTGCAGGCTCTCATCTTCGACGCTCAGTACGACGCGTATCGCGGGGTCGTCATGTTGTGCCGGGTCAAGCAGGGTGTCCTCCGTGCGGGTCAGCCGATTCGCCTGATGTACACGAAGAGCGACCACGAAGTCGAAGAGCTCGGCACCCTCTCGCTCACCAGACAGAAGGGCAAGGAGTTGCGTGCCGGCGACGTCGGCTACGTGATCGCGGGCGTCAAGAACATCAGTGACATCAATATCGGCGACACCATCACCGACGCTGCAAATCCCGCTGGCGAGCCCATCCCCGGCTATCGGGAAGCGAAACCCGTGGTGTTCTCGTCGGTCTACCCTGTGTCGAGCGACGAGTACGAAGACCTGACCAAGGCTCTCCTGAAACTCGCGCTCAACGACGCTTCCCTCACCTTCGAGAAGGACTCGTCCGTAGCTCTGGGGTTCGGCTTTCGCTGTGGCTTCTTGGGGCTCCTGCACCTCGACGTCGTCCAGGAACGCCTGGAGCGCGAGTACGGACTCTCACTCGTCCTTTCGGCTCCGTCGGTTCGCTACGAGATCGACCTGACCGATGGCACGGACATCGCTGTCGACAACCCGAGTCTGTTCCCGGAGACCGGCATGATCGCGGCCATTCGTGAGCCCTACATCAAAGGCTCGGTGATGATGCCGGAGCGCTACGTCGGTCCGGTCATGGAGTTGTGCCGCGATCGCCGAGGCGAGCAGACCACCTTCCAGTACCTGGCCGCGGGCCGAGTCGAGCTGACGAGTGAACTGCCGCTCGGTGAGGTCATGTACGACTTCTACGACCGGCTCAAGACCGTGACCCAGGGGTATGGCTCGTTCGACTACGAGCTCCTGGACTATCGCGAGACGGATCTGGTGAAGGTCGACATTCTGGTCAATGGCGAGAAGGTGGACGCGCTGTCACAGCTGGCCCATCGCGACAAGGCGCGACAGCGCGCGCTCAAGTACTGCGAGCGTTTGGCCGAGACCATTCCACGTCAGCAGTTCAAGATCGCGATTCAGGGCGCCATTGGCGGTCAGATCATCGCGCGCTCGACGATCACTGCGTTCCGCAAGGACGTGACGGCCAAATGTTACGGCGGTGACATCACCCGGAAGCGCAAGCTGCTCGAGAAGCAGAAAGAAGGCAAGAAGCGGATGAAGATGGTCGGC
>JANQPS010000950.1 GCA_028285365.1 Thermoanaerobaculia bacterium
CCCAACTCTTGACCAGCTTCGGACAAACCCCGACGGCCCTCAACCTGGCGCTCGTCGGAGACGAGGTCCTCGTGATCGTCGCCCGCGACGGCACCGGTACTGAGCTGAGACGGGTCGATGAGTTCAACGGAACCTCGAGCTTCGTCGCAACGCTGGACAGTGGGACTCTGTCTCGAATCGAGGTCAGTGGGAGCGGGGGTCGAGTCTTCGTCCTCGCCACGGCAGAGATCGACTCCCAGGATCGGCGGGTCCTCATTCACAGCGACCTGACAAGCTCGGGTAGTCGTCGACTCGCCAGTTTCGACTCGGCCCAGGGCCTGAGATCTGTCGGTCCCGAGGTCCGACTCTTGGCCGACGACGAACTATGGGCAAGCGACGGCTCCGTTCCTGGAACGAGAGCGGTCACCGGTCAGCTCCCGAGCGTCTCGGCGCCAAGATCCTCGCACCCTCATCTCGTCGAGTCGGACGCAGAATCGCTCCTGTTCACATTTGTCGAGAGCAACGGCGAAGCGTCGATCGGCGGATACGAGAACAATGTCGTTTCGCGGCTCCTGTCGCCGGTTGCTCCTTTGTCGCACCCGGTTCTCATCGACGGTCGCCTCCTCCATGTCACGACCGATTACCGTCTGGTACTCGGCCAAACGACTCTGGCCGAGCGGATCTATGGAACACCTCTGGGCTGGCGAATCGATGAGCGGGTGTATCTCGGCTTCGCGGCGATCAACACCTACGGTGGCCTGATCTCGACCGACGGCACGCCTGAAGGCACGAGCGTGCTCAGCTTTGGCAGCTGTTTTCTGCCGCTCATTTGCCCCCCGATCTACAACGGTCCCTTTCACTTCGTTGCCCGGGTCAATGACAGAGTCGTGTTCGACTTCAGCGAGAGTGGTCTCTACGCGGCGAGCGCAAATCTCGATACGCACGAGCGACTCCTCGATCAGGCGGTCTTCCAAGTCATCTCCGTTGGCGAGCGAGGCTACTTCGCTGCACAAACTGACAGCCCGACGCCTGGGCCGATTCCTGGCTGGTACGTCGGCGTCACCGATGGAACGGCGGCCGGCACGATCCCCCTTGCTCGAGGCGCCAATGGAGAGCCGATCGTGAGCACTGGTTGGTCTCCACCTCCGGTCTTCACGTGGCAGCAGGGTGTGTGCTTCTTTCTCCCAGTGGAGACTCATGCCACGGTCCCCGCACTGTGGTGCGCTTCTGGCGACCAGGCAAGCGTCCGCTCGCTCCTCGATGTCCCCAGCTCCCAGATCACCGAGGTCGGGGGCGCGGTCTCAACACCCACGAAGGTCTTCTTCGCCGCCACGGACGACCAGCGACGGTCCAGCCTCTGGGTCATGGATGACACATCGACCCGCCCAGTCGCCTCGGTGAGCCCGAGGCTCTTTGAAGACACCGTGGTGTGGTCGACAAACGGCAGCGATCTGAAGGAGCGCATCGTCTTCACTGGCAGGGACGCCGAAGGTGGCGACGAGCCGTGGGTCACTGACGGCACCGAGCATGGCACCTTCCGCTTCGCTGACCTCGGCCCAGGCCCGTCTGGTTCGTCTCCTCGCCAATACATGATCAAGGACAACCGAGTCTTCTTCAGCGCCGACGATCCGGAGGTGGGCCGCGAGCTCGTCATCATCTCCGTCGATGCGTTGTTTGCCGACCCGGAGATCGCCATCGACTGTGATACCTCGGTAATCCAAGGCCAGTCCGTTTCCCTCCACGCGGTCTCCGACGTGCCACTCGAACACCTCTGCTGGCGGTTCGGCGACGAGCCCACCAACGACGAGAGTTGCACGGCCACGGGTGCCAACGTCAGCCACGTCTTCGACGAGCCTGGCGAGTACGAGATCACGCTCGTGGGCGAACGAACCCTCCCACGCGGCACGATGCAGTCGGCGACGGCGACACGTAGCATTGCCGTGGAAACGAACTGCCCGGCGTGTGTTGCCGACGATCGGTTCAGAGTCACCGTCGACTGGTCTCTGCCCTCGGGGCAACGCGGCACAGGCGTGCCAGTGCCGTTCTCGGACGACACCGTGCTCTTCTGGTTCTTCGACGAGAGCAACATCGAGCTCGCGGTCAAAGTCCTCGACGGTACGGCCATCAATGACCACCACTGGGTGATCTACGGGGCTCTCTCCGACATCGCCTACACCGTGGATGTAGAGAACACGCTCACCGGCGAGAGCATTCGCTTCGACAACGCGTCCGGTAACTTCTGCGGACGAATCGACGTCGAGGCGCTCCCGGCACAGAGCGCTTCAACGCCGCTAGAGAGCCTGGGCGCCACGACCATTGGAGGCGCCGAAGGATCGTCCTGTGGCCTGCTTCCTGATGCCCTGTGCCTGCAGGAAGGACGCTTCGAGCTCACAGCGACCTTCTTCGACACCGAGCAACAGACCTGGCGCGACGCTCGCCCGATTGAGGGAAGCGACGACTCCGGGATGTTCTGGTTCTTTTCCCCTGGCAACGTCGAGATGCTGGTCAAGATCCTCGATGGCAGCGCAGTCAACGGGCACCACTGGCTCTACTACGGCGGTCTGTCTGACGTCGAGTACCGACTCGAGATCCTGGACACGGCCAGTGGACGCACGACGACCCTCGTCAATCGCGCGGGGCAGATCTGCGGCGGTGCCTTCATCGATCTGCTACCGGGTGACGGTCTGTAGTGCAACCTCTGCGTACACAGAGGCTGCGATCGATCTAGTACCCAGCCCTCATCCGCGCGTAGAACATGACGATGGCGGCCAGAGCGCCGGGCACGAGCAAGAGAGTCGCCATCGCGATCGCAAGGCGACTGGGCTTCCTGCCGTCGACGAGGACTCGTGGGAAGTTGAGCAGGGCGACGTGAGCGAGCGTCCACAAGAGCGACGTCAGGAGACCTATCCTGGAGAGTTGCGCTCGTCGCCTGAGACTCGCCTGCACGAGATCGTGACAGGTCGGCTCGAACACCAGCTCGCGAAGCCGAATCGGGAGAAACCGACCGAGGCTTTCGATCCAGCGCTCCGCCGCAGCGACACCACCGACTCTGCTCCGCTCAGACACTCGCCACACCAAACTTGGCAATCACGCGCTCGCTGAACTTGCGGCAGTGATTCCAGGCCCTTCGCCCCGGGGCGGTGAGCTTGTACGTGCGCTCGCGGACCAACTGGTCAGCCACGGTCTTCTGCTCGTACCAACCCTCGACCATCTCGGACTCCTCGAGGCGCGCCATGAGCTGGTAGAAGCCGGGTCCGGAGCGTTTGACGCCGAAGCGGCCGAGCTCCTCACGCAGATCCCTTCCGGACCGCTCGCCCTGGAGCAGTGCGCCAAGCACTAGAAACTGGAGATGTGACAGGCGAGGTGGCTGACTCATGGCGCGGTAGAGCCCTCTAGTGAGCCTCGGGCGAGCTCTGGTGAAAGAGCACAGCGGGACCGGTTCCCCTGCAACCCCGATCTCCCTTCACCGTACCACATCACACATAGCAACATAACGTACCATTATGTTGACCACCCAACTGAAAGGAGATCACCATGCGCGCAGCTCGCATCACCGCTACGACCCTTTCCATTCTGCTCGGCCTCTGGTTCCTCTTGGCCGGAGCACAGAAGTTCCTCGCGAAAGGAGTTTTCGAAAACATGTTCACGAATTTCGGGCTGCCGCTCTGGCTAGTACCGGTGAGCGGGATCCTCGAGCTGGCGGGAGCTATTCTGGTGCTCATCCCGATGACGTCGCTCTACGGTGCTGCAACCATCGCGTCCGTGATGATCGCCGCGGCCCTGAGCCACATCACGTCTGGAGTGGGTTCTCCAGCGAGCGCGTTGGTTGCGCTCACCATGTGCTTCACTGTGATCACACTCCGGTGGCGGACCGCGCGCGCAGACGCACGAGAATGAGCCCTCAGAGGGCCTCTGGTCGAGCGAGCCATCCCGGCCATACCGCCACTGAGTCCGATAGGGTCTCCGCAGTCGAGACGCAGCTGGACAACTCGACGTCACTCGGAGAAACGAGTCATGAGCACGCTCACCCCGATCACCGACTCCATGTGGTGCGCTACCCAGGCCATCTCACCCGGGCCGGGTGTGCGAATGGATACGCGCATGACCGTGATCGCGGTTCCTGGTCGAGACGCAGACGAGCACGAGGTCATCGTCCATTCAGCCATCGACGTCGACGACGAGATGGCGGCGGAGATCGAAGCACTGGGCCGCGTCGCCCACGTCGTCTCGCCCAACCTGTTTCACCACCTGTTCCTCGAAAAGGCGGCCAACCGTTGGCCAGACGCCACGGTCTGGGCCCCTGAAGGCATCGAGGCCAAGTCTGCGTCCCGTGTCGACCGCCGCATGACCGAAGGCGAGCTGTGGCCTGGAATCGACGTGTACGCGATCCTCGGCATGCCGAAGTTCAGGGAGTTCGTGCTCTTCCACCGCGCGACGAACACTCTCCTGGTCACGGACCTGGTGTTCAACAAGCCGGTAGGCCACAACGTGACCTCACGACTGTTCTTTCGGTTCTTCGGTACCTACGGCAAGTTCGCCGTGAGCCGCCTCTTCAAGACGATGGTGAAGGACAAGGCGAGCTGCGCGGCCTCATGTCGCAAACTCTTCGACCTCCCGATGGAGCGGATCGTCATGGCGCACGGTGAGGTCAAAGAAGAAGGCGCAGCGGAAGCCTTCAGACAGGCAATCGAGGCCCGGCTCTGACCCTCAGGCTCTGACCCTCAGGCTCTGGCCACCGGGCTCGAGACCGCAAACGCGCCGGTCGAGGTGTTCCGAGGC
Organism: Thermoanaerobaculia bacterium; assembly: GCA_028285365.1. GTDB lineage: Bacteria > Acidobacteriota > Thermoanaerobaculia > Multivoradales > Multivoraceae > JANQPS01. Next base: position 4,759 of record JANQPS010000950.1, read on the forward strand.
GTCCCGAGCTGCCACAGCAGGCTCGAGAGCCGACGTGGACGCGACGCGCCAGGACCCGATCCCCCTGAAACGCCCGGGTGGGATCCTCAAACTGCCCTAGGAATCGCGGGCTTGCCCGCTCTCGGTCGCGCAGATTTCCTCCCAGCCAGGGCTCGACTCGTCCCACGCCAGCCGAGTGGTCCACTTTTTGCTCCCAAATCGGAAAAAATCGGCTGCCGTACCACTATGACTCCGCACGACTCCAAAGACGGGTCGCATCTCGATGCCGCCATGCACCTCTCGACAGACGAGGTGTTCGCACGCGTGTACGACGAGCTGAAACGCCTCGCGAGGGGCTATTTGCGCAGCGAACGGCCGGATCACACGCTCCAGCCCACGGCTCTGGTGCACGAGGCCTACCTCAAGCTGGCACGGATCGAGCCGGGCCAGTGGCCGGACCGAACCACCTTCATCGCGCTTGCGGCGCGGGCGATGCGGCGCATTCTGGTGGATCATGCACGAGCCAAGCGAAGCGCCAAGCGCTCGGGACAAACCGTCACGCTCGATTCGGCGGCGCTCACGCAACCCGAGGCTCCGACCGTCGATCTCCTGGCGCTCGACCGCGCGCTCGACACCTTGAGCCGGACTCACGCCGATCACAGTCGAGTGATCGAGCTGCACTTGTTTGGTGGACTCAGCGTGCAAGAAACCGCTGATGCGCTCCAGGTCACAGAACGTACGGTCTACCGCCAGCTCCGCTCAGCTCGCGCCTGGCTCGAAAGTGAGCTGCGGCTCCGACCCGACTCTGCCGTGGCGCCTTGATCACGCCGGCCGACTCGGGGCGAGTCATTGCCGCTCGGGCGATCGAACTCTTCGAAGAGCTACTCGAGCTCACCAGGTCCGAGCAGGCGACTCGACTCACATCGATCGCAACCACTGATCCCGAGCTCGCCAGACGAGTGAGCGAGATGCTCTGCGCCGACGAGCACGCGCTGCTCAACCGCGACCTCGTCGTCGACTCGTTCAGCGGCAGTTTCTCGTCACCCGAGTCGGCCGTTGGCCAAACCATCGGCCCGTATCGCCTGAAACGTGAGATCGGACGCGGCGGTATGGGCATCGTCTTCCTGGCAGAGCGTGACGACGGCACCTTCGAGCAGCGCGTCGCCGTCAAACTGGTCAGGCCACTGGCGGGGGCCGATCTCAAACGGCGCTTCGAGATCGAGCGACGCGTTCTCGGCCGGCTCCAGCATTCGGCCATCACGAGCATTCTCGATGCTGGCGTTACCGGCGAAGGTGATTCCTACCTCGTCATGGAGTACGTCGAAGGCGAGCCTCTCGACCAGTACTGCGATGGCCTCAGGCTGCCACTTCGCGAACGTCTCGAGATCTTCGTGAACGTGTGCCGCGCGGTAGACGTAGCGCACCGCGCGCTCGTGCTACACCGTGATCTCAAGCCGTCGAACGTCCTCGTCACCACGAACGGCGACGTCAAGCTGCTCGACTTCGGAATTGCCAAACTCCTCGAAGGCGAAGACCCGCTCGAGACCGCCTTTACCGTGGCTGGCACGATGCCGTTCACGCCCCAGTACGCAAGTCCCGAGCAGATTCTGGGCGCCGGGGTCTCGATGGCCAGCGACGTCTATTCGCTCGGAGTCATGTTCTACGAGCTCCTCGTCGGCGAGCGCCCCTTCGAGACACCGTTGACTTCACCTGGCGAACTGGTGCGCGCCGTCGAGCAACGCCAACTCGAGCTGCCGTCGAGTCGGTTCGGTGCGCTGGCCAAGACGCAGCCCGGGGAGGCACTCGGTCGAGCCACGGCCAGATCGACCGGTCTGCGCGCACTCAGGGCACAACTGAGCGGCGATCTCGACGGCATCGCTGCAAAAGCGCTCGCCTTCCAGGAGACAGATCGCTACTCGTCTCCCGCCCAGCTCGCGGACGACATCGAACGAGCGCTCGACGGGCGACCGATCAGTGCCAGAGCCGCCACCGCTGGTTATCGGTGGGCCAAATTCGCCGAGCGTCATCGCACCTTGCTGGTGATGTCGTCGATCGTTCTCACTCTGCTCCTGGCTGGCTTCGGGACGGCAGTCTGGCAGCGTCAGGTGGCGATCTCAGCACAGCTCGATGCCGAGCGCGCGGCGGCGAGAGCAGAAAGCACGAATCGGTTCCTCGCTTCGTTGCTGGAGGCGGGCAGCCCTCGGTGGACCGTCGACCTGGTCAACAAAGGTGCAGAAACCCGGTTGATCGACGTCCTCGACGAAGCGTCGCGGCGGCTGGACGGAGACCTCAGCACGGGAGCGCTCGAGCGCGCCGACCTCCACCACATCCTGGGGGACGCCTTCCTGGCCAACAGCTTGTCCATCCGGGCCCGCCGGCACTTCGAGCGAGCCCTCGAGCTGAGACGCGAAACCCTCGGAGAGACACACCAGGACGTAGCGCGCTCGTGGTACTACATCGCCCGCTCGTCGACATCACTCCAACAAGAGGTCGAGCGTAATCGGCGCTCGGTCGAAGTCGAGGAGCGTCTCGGTCGAGAGCACTCGACCAACTACCCGTGGGCTCTGGCCGACGGCGCCATCGGGCTGGCTCGCACGGGCCTCTTCGACGAAGCGGCCGAGTGGCTCGAGCGATCCGAGCAGGCGGCGACTGGTTCCCCGTACGGCGAGCGGCCACTGATCAACACCCTCTATCGACGGGCCCAACTGGCCCTGGCGACGGGAGCGCTCGACCAAGCCGAAGAGCTGACCGCAACTCTGAGAGAGCGCTCCGACCACAAGATCGGAGTCGATCTCCTCAGCGGCCGACTGGCTTTCCTCGAGGGCGACATCGAGGCCTCGGCTCGCTACTACCAGAGGTATCTGGACGAACGCGTGCGAGCGGACCTTCGCGTAGTCGGTCCGCCACTCATGGAGAGCCTGGTCCTCCTGGGTGACATCGATCGCGCCACCGAGATCCACGAGCCACTGATGGCAGATCCACGCCGAGAGCCGAACTTCTACGACACCCCTGCGCTCCTGGCGAGCGCCGGACTGGCCCAGCTCACCGGAGATCTGGAAGGGTGTCGCACACAGGCGGACACGGCACTCCAACTGCTACGAGACGAGACCCAGCGACCCACGCTTCGCATGGCCGAGATCAAGACACGTCTGGGGTCATGCCTCACGGAGAGTGATTCCGCTCGGGCTCGAGATCTTCTCCGCGAGGCGCTCCTGATCTGGGAGGGCTTTCTCGGTCCTGAATCCTGGCTTTCGAGACGGACCCGGGAATCTCTCGTCGAGCTCGACCCCACATCGGGCACAGAGTCGTCGTAGCGGTCTCGAGTCTCAGAGCTCAGAAGATCGCCGATAGGCGAAAGGCCCCGGCATGTCGCGACCTCCAGGGACATCTGACAGCATCTTCGAAGAGGCGGTCGGAGCGAGCGAGCGATCCTGCCCGCAGACGGCTCCGAGAATTGCGCTGGCTCGCTCTGAGCTCAGCCCGAAACGATCGCTCCCGAACCCTTGAGGCTGCCCACGCGCTCGGCGGTGTAGCCCAGCTCGGTCAGGATCGCCTCGCTGTGCTCTCCCAGCAGCGGCGCCGCCGCGCGCACGTCACTCGGCGTCTTCTCGAAGCGCGCCGCCGGCCGCGCCAGACGAATCTCACCGTGGCCGTCGAACTCGTAGATCCCGATCGTCTCGTTCGTGCGAATCTGCTCGTCGTCGAGCAAGTCGACACGCGTCAGGAGCGGCGCTGATGGCACGCCGGCCTCGCGAAACTTCGCCAGGACCTCGTCCCGGTCGCGCTTCTCGATCTCGATCGCGGTCAGTCGCTTGCGCTCTGACGCGTTCTTGAACCGCGCCGAGCTCGTCTTGAAGCGCTCGTCTTCGAGCCACTCTGGTTTGTCCAGAACCGCACACATGCCGCGCCATTCGGCATCCGAAATGGCTCCGGCGGTGATGAAGCCGTTCTGGGTCTCGTAGATCAGGTCCATGGTGCCCTGATACTTGGTGACGTCGATTTCGTCGCCCACGAAGGTGAGACCCGACATACCCTCGGGCCAGAAGAAGGACACCAGCGCGTCGAGCATGGCCAGCCGCACGTGTTGCCCCTCGCCCGTGCGCTCGCGGGCAAGCAGTGCCGCAGTGATCGCCTGAGCTGCTGTCAACGACGTCACCTTGTCGGCGATGATGATGCGAAACATCTTCGGCCGTTTGGTCTCGCGATCCGCCTGGATGTCGGTGGCACCGCTGAGCGCCTGGATCACCGGATCGTAGACACGCTGACCCGAATACGGTCCCTTCTCCCCGAAGCCGCTGATCGACACGTAGACGATGTCGGGTTTGAGGGCGCGAACGGCCGACTCGCCAAAACCGACTCGATCAATCGCACCGGGTCTGAAGTTCTGAACGAAGACGTCAGCCGTCTTGACCAGATCGCGCAGGACACTCTTGGCCCCCTCCTGCTTGAGGTCGAGACACAGTGACCTCTTGCCGCGATTGCACGAGAAGAATCCAGCCGTCAGCCCGCCACGCTCGTGGCCGAGGCGGCGCATCTCGTCACCCGACGGCCGCTCCACCTTGATGACTTCGGCACCCTGGTCGGCAAGCATGGCTGTCGCCACTGGCCCCGAAACCATGGTGCACAGATCGACGACTCGCAGTCCGTCGAGGGGTCCAGGCATGCGCTTCCTCCTTGACGAGAGAGGCGGCTCCACGGCTCGTGGAGTCGCACCGCGTCCAGCGGTCTGGCACCATAACACCGGCGCTGCGCCGTCACGACACCGGCACCTGCTCCCCCGCCCTGCTCCCCCGCAACCTGCTCCCATAGTCGAGACAGTGAACCTACCCTTTCAGCCACCACTGGACCCGATGCTCGCCAAGTCCGGTTCCCAGATCCCGGAAGGTGATGACTGGCTGTTCGAGCCCAAGTGGGACGGCTTTCGTGCGATCGTCTTTCGCGACGATGATCAGCTCCTCATCCAGAGTCGCGACAAGAAGCCACTCGAGCGCTACTTCCCAGAACTGGTCGAGCCCCTCCGAGCAGCTCTTCCCCGGCGCTCTGTCATCGACGGCGAGATCATCCTCATCGGCCCTCAGGGACTCGACTTCGAAACGCTCCAGCTCAGGCTGCACCCCGCCGAGTCACGCATCACGAAGCTGGCGGCCTCACATCCGGCCGGCTTCGTCGCCTTCGACCTGCTGGCAGAAGGTTCCGAGGACCTGCGCCCGCTTCCGCAACGGGAGAGGCGGCAGCGGCTGGAGACGGCCCTTGCGGGCTGCTCTCTGCCCGTCATGGTGACGCCGGCGACCCGCGATCCGGAGCTGGCTCGTGACTGGTTCCACCGCCTCGAGGGTGCCGGCCTCGAAGGGCTGATCGCCAAACCGCTCGAGCTCGACTATCAGCCCAAGAAACGCGCGCTGCTGAAGATCAAGCACGTGCGCACCATCGACTGTGTCGTGGCTGGCTTCAGGTGGCACAAGAACGGTCCGGGTGAGCTCGTCGGGTCACTGCTGCTCGGCCTCTATGACGACGAGGACGCGCTACACCACGTCGGCATCACCTCGTCTTTCAAGATGGCGGATCGGCGCGCACTCGCCGAGCTCCTCGAACCGCTGCGCGACGGCGCCCGGGAGGAACACCCATGGTTCAGGCAGTGGAGCTC
>JANQPS010000952.1 GCA_028285365.1 Thermoanaerobaculia bacterium
CGTCACGGAGGAACGCAGTCCGTCATCGTCTACGTTGCGGCCCTGCCGTTGCTGACCGGGATCGCCATGGCCATGGCCACCGACGAGAGTCGGGACGACACCTGGGCACTGACGTTGCGCATCGGAGTCGGAGTCCTGCTGGTTGGGGCAGCGCTCGTGCCGTCACTTCGCGCTCTGGGTTTTCTGCACCTGGCGCTGGGGCTCGGCGTGCTGGTTGCGGTTCGAGCTCTTGTGCTCGGAACGAGTCTTCGTGACGGGTGGTACTGGCTAGCGTTGCTGGCAGGTCTCGGGTGCCTGGAGGTGTTCTACGCCGTTCTCCAGATCGCGGGATGGGTCCCACGTTTTCATCCCACGGGAGTGATCTCGGGCACCTTCATGAACCCCAATCACTTCGGCGGCTTCCTGGGGCTCACGGCGCCGATCGGAGTTGGCCTCCTACTGAGCTCGAGCGGTCGTCGGGCACCCCGACCCGTGAAGGTGGTCGGTTGGGCACTGATTGTCGTTGGCGGTTTATGCGTCGCGGCCTCGCGGTCGGCAGGCGGCCTCCTCGCGTACGGTGTCGGCCTGGCAGTCGCCGGGTCCTTGGTGTGGCTTGGCCGCAAGGAACGCTCGCAGCGTTTCAAGCTAGCGGTCGCAGCAGGTCTCGTTGTCAGCACCGTTCTGGCCCTGGTCCCCTTGATAGCGATCGAAGCCGGCGAAGAAGGCGGGCGGGCGATGCTGTTCGGCGACGTCTTGCGGATGATCTCGGACCACTGGCTGACGGGTGTTGGTCCCGGTCTGTTCCGGTGGCGCTACCTGGAGTACCAGTCGGGCAACTTCGACGACCGTTATGACTTTGCCCACAACGACCTGCTGGAGCACGTTGTCGAGCTTGGGGTCGTTGGGGGCGGCTTGCTGTGGTGCTTTCTGCTCTGGCGTTTGTATCGAGTCGTCGCTGGTGCCATGAGTCATCAGGCCGAACACCGATCTCTGCTGTGCGGGGGTGCGGGCGCTCTGGCTTCGATTCATCTTCATGCATCGTTCGATTTTGACCTCCACATTGTGGCCACGTGGGTTGCCTTTTGCGCTCTGCACGGGGTGCTCTGGGCCCTGACCTCGAGAGGGCGAGCCGACTCCGACCGGGTTGGCGGGAGCGGATGGCGCCGGGTCGTGCGTTACGGCGTCGTGGCGGCTGTCATGGGTGCCCTCGTGGTGACGTCGCTGCGCCTCGCCGGCGCCCTCGAGGTGGCGCGTGCCCCCAATCTGAGCGGATCGGATCGCGAGTCGGCCCTGCGCAGCGCGCTACGGCTGGACTCCACGAACGCGTTGGCCCTCGACAGCCTTCGCCAAGAGCTCGAGGCGGAGGTTGGCGACGACGACGAAAGTCGAATGGCCGAGGCGATCGCTCTGGGAGAACGGGCGGTGCTGGCCAATCCCTTCCACTGGAGCTACCGTCGGAGCCTGGCTCGACTGTACGCTCGCACCGGGTCGCACGACGAGGCCGAGCGACAGTACCGGGAGGCGGTGAGACTGGCTCCACAGGTTGCCAGCTACGGCGAGTATCACTGGGAGCTGGGAACGTTCTTGCTTTCGAGGGACGCCCATGGAGACGGGCTCGAACGACTGCGTCGAGCGCTCGAGCTGGAGCCGGCTCTGAGTGAGAGGACGCTGGCCCTTCTCGTGGCGATGGGATTCGACGACGCCGAGGTGGAGGCCGTCTTCCCAGGAGAGGGACTGGCGAGGCGGCGGCTGGGACGACTACTCGAGCGGCGACGTGAGCGGGAGCGACGCTGAGGTGTCACCCTGGAGTCATTTCGAACTGGAGTCGTTTCGAACTGGAGTCATCTCAACCTCGGGTCACCTCAACCTCGGGTCACTCAACTGGGAGTCATCCCCGAGAATCTTCAGGTCGACACCTCCAGCTCGCGACGTTTTCGAGGATTCCGAGATTGTGACTTAGGATGCCGCGTGATCGAGCCTCACCGGCTCCGAGCAGAAGCAGCAACACATCAGGAGCCGAGTGTGCGGCCAAAGTCTTCCTCGTCGTCTTTCACCTCATTCAGGTCACCAATCCTCGTGGGCATTGCGGCGTTTGTCGTGGCCAGCAGCTCAGCACAGGCGCAATTCGTCCAGTACACGACTCCCGGTGACGTTCTCCGTACGGAAGTGATCGATCAAGAGCGTCTCGAACAATCGATGGAGACGGCTCGCTGGCGGGTCGGTCGGCTCTTTGCGGATCCGTGGATCGGTTTGACCGATCTCTCGATCGTGTCGTCTTCCGAGGACGATGATGGTGTGGTGACCGACCGAGATCGTCTCCGGGTTTCGGGAGGTGCCGGGATCAGGGCCTACGTGCCAGTGGGGTCACGCTCCACGTGGGCTGTCCATGTTCTTCCCGAATACTCCTGGGTAGAAGGTGACAGTGATCGCAGTCGCCTCAACGGACGCTACGGTACTGGCCTGTTCGCCAATCTGGGCGGTGCCCTCGTTCAGGCGACCGTAACCCGCCGAGACACTCTCGAGTTCTTCAGCCAGGAGCTGGAGCGCCAGACGAACCGTCGCGAGGACCAGGCCAAGCTCGCCTTCGAGGTGGCCCTCCGAGGCGCGTTTTCGATCTTCTTGGAGGGGTCCTTCGCAGAGCATCGGTCGCTGGAGGATGAGGACAGCACCTTCGACATCACCCGCGGACTCGATCGAGACGTCGTGACCTACGGTGGTGGTGTGCGCCTCGAGTCCGAGCGGGGACTGCGCTTGGGGCTGGGCCTAGAGATCCATGACGTCGAGTCTGCCGACGAGGTGGTCCTGGATCGGTCGAGCGACGGCGAGACGGTGTTCGTCGCGGCGGACTACCGGCGAGACAGTTTCGACCTGACACTTCGTCTCGGTCACACGAGCCTCGATTTCGAGAACCCCTTGATCTCAGGCCTCAGTGAGGTGACCGGGAATCTCGGCTTCCGGCGGCGGCTTTCGGAGAGAGTGGCCTTCGACGTCTTCGCGCGCAGCAGTCCTGCTTTGTCCCTGACATCGGCGTACTCGATCGACGAGAGCTTTGGTGCAGGACTGCAGTTTCGCGTGAGCAACCACCTGGCCGCGCGTGTCTTCTATCAGCTTGGTGAGAATCGATTCGAGGATTTCGCGGATCCTGCTGGAACAATTCCGGCGATCAGCAGGGTCGACGAGTCGGACACCTATGGAGTTGCTCTCACGGTGCAGACCCGATGGGTCAACCTGAAGCTGAGCGGCCGGCGCTCCGAGTATGATTCGAGTTTGCCGGGCCTCGATCGCGACAACACGATCGTTCAGGGGGGCCTGAGCGTCGGTTCTTCTGTTCTGCTTGGATTCTTCAGTCTCGGTTCCGAGGGGGGAGCGTGGTAGCCAAATCGACCGCCAGAGGACGATCGCACGCGCGCGCAGGCCTGGTCGGACCAGTGCTCTGCGTCTTCGTCGTCGTCCTCGTCGGAGGGCTCGGACCGCTCGCGGCGCAGACCACTTCGTCGAGCACCGAGCCGTCTGCGCCTCTCGCGGACTCCGTTGGCTCAGCGCCGTTGACGATTCAGTCGCTCGTTCTCAGAGACGCTCCGCCCGGTGGCCTCAACCTCGAGATCGCGGCCGCCGCTGGCCTGCCCGACTGGACCGCCTCCGTCGACCTGGACAACACGATTCATCTCCGACTGGCCAATGCTCTCGCCGGACCAGCCGTGCGCAAGTCGGTCCGGGTCTCTCACGACCTGGTCAAGCGGATCAGGGTGACTCGGAGTGACTTGCCGACGGGCCCTGGCCTCGATATCGAGATTCGCGTCGCGGAGCCGCTGGCCATCGACATTCATCCCGGATCTGACTTCTTGCGGGCAGAGCTTCGGCGGCCGCTGTTGCGTGCCTCGGACTCGACCGTGATCTCGACGGCTACTCCAGACACGAGTCCTTCAGCGCCGTCCCAGTCCGAATCCCCGGCGGTTGTCGCGGGTGCGCCGGACACCGCTGCTGGCTCGAGTGAGGTGGATGCCCGTCAGCCAGGAACCGAAGAGATCCCGACGGTGCGTTTCGCTCTCAACCCTCCGGTCGAGCCCTATCGCATCGGGCCCGGAGACGAGCTGAATGTGGACGTCTTCGGCATCGTCGAACTGCAGAGGACCGTGAAGGTGCAGTCCGACGGTCGAGTTGCGCTGCCCATCCTCGGTCGCCTCAACTTGCAGGGCAAGACTCTCGAGGAGGCCGAGTCGACTCTAGCCGGGCTCTTGAGGGAGCGCGGTCTGGCCACGAATCCCGAGGTTTTCCTCTCAGTCGAGAGTTATCAGAGCCAGGGCGTCTTCGTTCAGGGAGCGGTGGTGAGCCCGGGTCTTTACCAGGTACCGGGGGGAATGCGGATCATCGAATTGCTGAGCGCAGCGGGTGGTCTCAGCCAGCGCGACCCGACAGGTCAGAAGATCATGCTCATGCGGGAACAGGCAGGCATCATGAACCGCATGGAGATCTCGACCGAAAACCTGTTGGCGCGGGGTGATTTGTCACTCAACGTCATGGTCCTCCCTGGTGACATGGTCATGGTTCCCGAGCCGCGAGCCGTGCAGGTCTACGTGTCCGGTGCGGTTCAGAGGCCCGGGCCGATCACCACTTCCGGTGACGCTCTGACGGTTCTGCAGGCGATTACGGCAGCGGGTGGAGAGACCCCGAGAGCCAAGCTCCAGGAGGTCTCGGTGCTGCGACGTCTCGCAGACGGTTCGCAGGAGACGATCAAGGTCAACGTCAAAGCCATTCGGCGCGGGCGCGAGCCGGACTTCGCTCTGCAGGACAACGACACGGTGGTCGTTCCGGAGTGGTTCTTCTAGGCCGATCCTGAGCCACTTCGCGGCGAGAACCGGTCTCTTCAGGCTCGATTCGCGACGCCCGATCGAAGGGAGCCGCCGCCGAGAGGTTCATGCGCGGTGGTGAGCGGCGAGCCGCTCACGATAGAAGCTGGCCATCTCGCGCGCGTAGCGTTCCAGACGGAAACGCTCTTCGAACGTCGAGAGAGCGGCGTTGGCGAGCATCTGCCGTTCGTCCTCGGAGCCGATCAACCGGGTCAGCGTATCCGCCAGGTCGGCTGCACTCCGAGGGGCCACGACGAGGCCATTGTGACCGTGCTCGATGATGTCTCTGTGAGGTGGGATGTCCGAGACGATGCAGGGAAGCCTCATGGCCATGGCTTCGACCAGCGCGCCGGGAAGTCCCTCGTACAGCGACGGGAAGACGAACACATCGGCGGCCGCCAGCAGCTCGGGGACGTCGTCACGATGCCCGAGCAACTGAACCGACTCTGCGAGTCCCAGGTTCTGGATCTGGCTCTGTAGGGACGTCGTCGATGCACCTCGCCGGCCGGCGATCAGGAGCTTGACTCGTGGCCCGAGCGCGGCTCGTCCAAAGGCTTCGATCAGGGTCGCGTGGTTCTTTTGATACTCATGACGCCCCGTGGTCACGATCAGGAATTCCTCGCGTGCATGACCCAGAGCCGCTCGCGCTGACCGCCGTCTCTGGCCTCCGGGCAGGCCGAGTCGCTCGCGGCTGCGGCCGCGTTCCACCACCGTGATCTTCGAGGCGGGGATCCGCAGGTGTCGGCGTGCTGAGCGCGCGACCTCCTCTGAAACGGCGTGAAAGTGATCGACCAACAGCCGTCCGGTCACCGCGTCGAGTGCCTGGACCGCGCGCAGACGACTCCGCCTGATTCGCGGATCGGCAAGTCGAACGGGTTCGTAACTCGTGTTGGTGAGGCTGTTGATCACGAGAAAAGGAGCCCGGACGCTCGCGAAGCGGGTCAGGAGGTTGGCGGTCGTGAGCGAGGAGTGCACGATCGTCGGCGACAACTTCTCCAACAGTTCCCGCAGGCGACGACGGTCTCTCCAGGTCCCGGATCCGTCGAGGTGATGAACAGGTGTCGCGTCCTGATCGAGGAGGTGCTCGAGGTTCTCGTCGCGATGCTTGAGGCACACGATCTCCGACGAGATGCCCAGTTCGGTGAGGGCGGGAATCACCTCGACGAGCGACCGTTCGGCGCCCCCGACCCACAGGGCGTCGAGAACAAAGGTGACTGTGACTCGCAACGACGTATCGTTTGCCGCAGAGGAGCTCATCTGACGAGAGGCTAGCGACTGACTCCGAGAGATTCGTAGAACGCAAGATAGCGCTCGGCGATCGCGGAGATCGTGTAGCGGTCGGTGAGCCACGCCTTGGCCTGGCACGCTAGTTTGCGGCCGAGCTCGCGATGCTCGTGGAGCCTAGCGACCGCTTGCGCAGCCGAACGCTCGTCGTCGACTTCGAACAGGAAGCCGGTCTCCTGGTCCTTGACGAACTCGTCGATTCCGCCGATTTGCGGCGCGACCACGGGCACGCCGCTCAGTCCAGCTTCGATCAGTACGCGCGGTATCCCCTCGGTGTCACTCGTCATGAGCAAGGCATCGACGGCTCCGAAGAGTGATCCGAGGTCGGACTCCGCCCCCAGGAACCGTACTGCTTCGCTCAGCTCGAGCTCGCGACACAGTTGCTCGCTCCGGGTGCGCTCGGGGCCGTCGCCGGCGATCCAGAAGCAGATCCGGTTGTCGACTTCACGCAGTTGGTTCGCAATGCGCAGAAACCGATCTGGTCGCTTCTCGCGGCTCAGAGAGCCGAGAAAGAGGCAGACGAAGCACTCGATGGGAGTAGCGCGAGCCTGGCGAACCGCATCCCTGCTGAGGTGAGGCACCAGAGTGCCGGGGTCGATGCCTGTAGCAATCCGCTCGACTGGGAAGTCAGGCCGGTAGAGGGCGAGGAAGTCCTGGCGAGTCTGCTCCGTCACGCTCACGAAGCCATCGAACCCGCTCATGACCAGTGAACGGTACAGACGACGCTTCAAGGTTCCCCGCAACCAGTCCGACACGGTTCCGATGTTGCGCCCGACCAGCCGCCACCCGCGGCGCGGGCTGATGCGAGCCATTGCCGCACCCAGCTTGACCGTGTGTCCTCCGGCAACCTGCACGACGTCCGGCTCGAGCTCGCCGACCAGCCGCGAGAGGGCGCGCAGGCGAGTCGGGGAGAGAAGCCGATCGAGAGCGCCGGAGGGGCTGGGCGAGAGAAGTTGCTCGTGCTCCTGGAGATCGAGGATGCCGCTGCCCCGATGAGGCTCCAGGTAGACGGTCGAGCAGGTGTGTCCGAGCCGCCTCAGCTCCGTGCCGAGTTGTCTTGCGAACGTCTCGGCTCCGCGCCGCTGGTTCTTCTGGAGAACTTGCAGCAGACGCAAGGGGTTACCTCGTTCGGCGAGGGCACGGCTCGAGCACGTCAGCTCGCGGGACTGCCGTCGGCACGGCGGCGGTACTCTTCGAACCAGCGGTGGGTTTTGCCGAGACCTTCGCGCAGGCTGACCTCGGGACTCCAGCCCAGTAGCGACGCCGCCTTGTCGACTCCGGAGTAGTTGCGGTCGATATCGCCACGGCGGGCCTGCTCGTGATCGATCTCGATCGAGCGACCCGTGGTCTCTTCGATCGCGCGAGCCAGGTCCGCAATGGAGGTCTCGACTCCGGTTGCGATCTGGAAGATCTCGCCGCCGACCGGGCGCGACAGGGCTGCCTCGATGGCCCGGCAGAGGTCTCCCACGTAGATGAAGTCCCTCGTCTGCGAGCCGTCGCCATAGATCGAGATCCGGCCGTCGCGCTCGAGATCGTTGAGGAACTTCGCGACGACGCTCTGCTTGTGGGCAGAGAAGGGGCCGTAGAGATTGGCAAACCGCAGGGCCACGGTGTCCAGTCCCCAAGAACCGTGATAGGCGAGACAGTAGGCCTCTGCTGCCAGCTTGCTGGCGCCATACGGCGAGATCGGTAGCGGTGCCTTGTCCTCGGTTGCCGGGGGTGGCTGGCGACCGAGAGGTGCATTCGACGACGCCAGGACGAAGCGGCCCTCGGGGTTTTCCTGGCGCAGGTGGTCGAGAAGGTTCAGCGTCCCGAAGACGTTGACCCGGCAGTCGAAGAAGGGGTCTTCGATCGAGCCAGGGACGCCGGTCTGGGCTGCGAGGTGGACGACAGCGTCCTGATCTCGCACGGAGCTCGCCACCGCACTTTCGTCGAGGACGTCTCCCTCACAGATCTCGACCGCACAGTCTTCGAGGTGCCAGCGTGGACCACAGCGGAAGTCGTCGAGGACTCGGACCTGGCACCCGGATTCGAGCAGCCGCCTGACGAGGTTGGCCCCGACAAAACCGGCTCCGCCGGTGACGAGGATGCGGCGAGGTAACACCTCCCCTGAGGTTGGGAGGTTGACGCTCATCAGTCTCTGGTACTGACAGTCTGCTCACCTACGAAGCCGACCCGGGATCTGCGCCCACTCCAGTTCACGTCGGGAACGAGGGCATCTTTCTTGGCTTCGATGCGGTCTCGGTGCGCGATCAGGTCGCCAACCATCATGCGGACTTCGGTGGCCACGTCATGGGCGGGCTGATAGCCGAGATCGAGGAGGTGCTGATGATCGGGCTCGTAGAAGTGCTCTTCCAGCTCCATGCGAGGGTTGTCGAGGTGCCTGACCTCGACGTCGAGGCCGAGATCGCTGGACACTTCCCTGACCGTGTTGGCCAGAGACACGATGTCGTACACCTCGTGGAACTGGTTGAAGACACGGTATTCGCCGTGCTCCGGCGGATTCTCGAGAGCGAGAGTGAAGCACTGCATGGAATCGCGCAGCGGCAGGAAACCGCGTTTCTGATGGCCCCTTCCGTAGGGGGTCAGCGGGTGTCCGATGACTGCTTGGCAGCAGAATCGGTTGATCGCCGTTCCGAAGGCCTGATCGAAGTCGAGCCGGCTGAGGAGCCTGGGGTCGCCAGCCATCTCGTCGGTCTGGGTCCCGAAGACGACGCCCTGCATGATGTCGGTCGCACGGAGCCCGTAGATCTTGCACGCGAACATGATGTTGTTCGAGCCGTGGACCTTGGACCAGTGATACCAGGATCCGGCTTGGCGTGGGAACGGCAGCCGATCTTTGTGGCCCCGGTACTCGATCTCGAAGAAGCCTTCCGGGATGGGCATGCCTGGTGTTCCGTACTCGCCCATGGTGCCCAGCTTCAGCAGGTGCGCCTCGGGACGATGGTCGCGCATCGCGAAGATCAGGTTGAACGTCGAGTCGACGTTGTTGCTCTGTACCCACTTGGCGTGATGGACGTCGATCATCGAGTATGGAGCTGAAGGACACTCGCCGAGATGAACGACGGCGTCCGGCTCGAACTCCCGGATGATTCCCTCGACGAAGTCGTAGTTGGTGAGGTCACCCTCCCAGAAGGAAATCTCGCGATCGTGGCGCTCCTTGAGGGCGACGAGCCGCTCCGGCATGCTCGAGATCGGAAGGGCGCTCCATGAGGACATTTCCTCGACCCACTTCCGGCGCAGGTACATGTCAATCCCACCAACCTCGTGACCGCGCCCACTCAGATGGAGAGCCAGTGGCCAGCCGAGGTAGCCGTCAATGCCGGCAATCAGAATCTTCATGATCCCGTACGCGATCCTTTCCGCTATTGGATGGAATTGACTGCCTTCTCCCTCCAAAGGGGGCAGGCTCGGCGCGAATATAGCAGTCTGTAGTCGGGGTCGAGAGTTGGGCGCCAATTCATTGTTAACATGAGACTTAGCTCGGTTGGCTCGGCGCGCCCGCGAGAATCGAGGAGTACCTCACGGAGGAGGAGTTGGAGAACACCGAGCGCCAGCGCGTCCTGTTCATACTCGGGCTCCCGAGGAGCGGCTCGACGATCCTTGGGAACATCCTCAACGAATGCCGCAACGGGATCTTCGTAGGCGAGTTGGAGACGCTCGGTACCCACTGCCGGACGGGTGGGCGACCATGTGGATGTGATCTGCCGATTCCGGAGTGTCCGCTGTGGGCACCGGTTCTGGCCGCGCTCGACGGTCGCCTTGGACAGTCGGCCCCGAGGCGAGCACTCGACGCGCTGCGCCAGCCGCCGAGCTCGCTGACGTCGGACCAGCTCGAGGAGGTCGATCGTCTGGTGGGCGTGCTCTATCACCTGGCCGCTCGGGAGTCCGGCTGCGAGATCGTCATCGATTCGTCGAAGACCCTGCATGCGGCGCAGCGGTTGGCGCGCTCCGAGGCGATCGACCTGCGAATCGTTCACCTCGTCAGAGACTGTCGCGGAGTGTGTTTCTCCAGGCAGAGGAACCGGGACCTGCGGCTTCGGGAGAAGCGTCACCCTCGACCCTGGCTGGCGCGTCAGCGCAAGCTCTTGTTGCTTCTCGACGGTTGGTCATGGGTGCGCGAGACCCGGCGCGCGCGCCGCTGGCTCGATCAGCTGCCATCGGACACCTGGCGACGAATCTCCTATTCGGATCTCAGTGCCCGACCAGCCGAGGTGGTGGGGGCCCTCACTCGCTGGGCCGGACTCGACGGAACGGTCATCGACGGCGAGGGGGTAGTTCATCTCGGCGGCAACCACTCGGTGGGCGGCAATCGCAATCGCTCGATCACCGGCGCGGTTCCGATTCGCGAAGATCGAAGCTGGCGTCAAGGGTTGACGCGTCTCGAGAGCTGGATGCTGGAGCGTCTGCAGCGTCTCGCGTAGATCCCGATCGAGAAAGCCGTCACGTGCAGTCGGGCGGTAGGCAGCACCGCCGGTTGACCCCGCCGGCAACTCGCTCGAACGTGTCGAGCTGTGCTTCGGAAAGCTCCTTCATCCATCGCTGATCCGTCGTGATGTTGGTGCCCAGGCGACTGTAGTAGTCGAGGTCGGTCAGCTGTCGGTCGACGCTTTCGGTCGCATCCTCGATCGCTGTGGAGTCCTGATGTGCAGTGACGGCGAGGGAAGTGCCGACGTTACCGCCGATCGGATGATGCTCGTGCTCCCAGTAGGCGAGCATGCGAGGTTGGAAGTCGATCTCCAGCCAGGAACAGATCGCGCGCAGCTCGGCCTCCGGCTGCTGCGTCAGGCTTTCGTAGAACACCTTGTGTCCGATGCCGACTGGAAGACCGGAGAAGAACTTCTCGCGAGCCAGAGTCCGGGCTCGCCAGCGGCTGGACGCGCCGTCGATCTCGTTCTTCTCGTACTTGCGCAAGGCTGACGCGACGACGCCGCGACCGTCCCGAACGAGGTACAAGACTCGCGCGCGACGGTCCCTCCAGTGCCAGAAAGGCAACCTCTGGCGCTGGTACCAGCGATGGGACTTGCTCGAGTCCACGAGCACGCTGGCTTTGGTCCAGTCGAATAGCCGCCCGTAGACGTCTCCACGCAGAGAACCGAAGCGCGAGTCGAAGGAGGCGAGCACACGGCTGCTCGGGGGTTTCCCCAGGAGACGCAGGAGGCTCTCTCGGCGCTCGGGCCGAGCCCAGAACGTGCAGGGTCCACTACAGATCCTGCAGAAGGGTCGCGTGGATTCCGGGCGAAGGCGGTCGGCCGCCTGGATGAGCTCGCCGACTGCGAACGCCTCTTGGTGGCTTCCGAGGAGGAGGGAGAGCAGGGTCGATCCTGAGTGCCCCAGCCCAACGATGAAGACGACCTGTTTCATCGAGAGGATCGTCGACGCCAGCGAGACATGAGTCCGTCAGTCACCATGAGGTTGCCCGAAACGTTGAGGGTGTGGATGCCCTGCACGCCCGGCATCCAACGCGGCTCCAAGCGGACTCGGAAGCGTTCGCGGTACGAGGTGGGTGTCAGTTCCTCGATCTCGAACAGCGAAAGGGCGCCGCCGTAGCGGCCCGAACAGTCCTGGCCAGGTCGATAGAGAGAGTCGCTCCAGCTGATGAGGGATCCCGCCGGGCGAGCTCGCGTCACGGTCGAGACGATGGGGTTCTGCGGATGGGGCACGTAGGGGCCTTCGATGTGCTGCGCCGAGTAGAGGTGCAGCTCGTCGTTGCAGTGGGTCGCTTCTTCACTTCCCTCACCGACGAAGAGCCACCATCGCTGACCGTCCCAATGGAGTGTGGGGTCGACTGCCCTGACGTTCTGGAGAAGGGTGGCAACGTGGTCCCAATCGTCTGGAAAGCGGCGGCAGCGGTAGAGGGCCACCGATCGGGTCTGAGCCCCCTCGGGAACCATGAAGAGATCGTTCTTCCAGCGGAAGGTGAACGGGGAGGACAGGTGATGAGGCAGCTCCAGGACCGGAAAGACGCCGCCTGAGTCCTCCGCGGCGAGACGCAGTCCGGCGATCCGGCCGCGCCGAGTCTCGAGGTCGGAGTCTTCGAAGAAGACCAACGGTTCGTCGTCATGGTGGACGATGAACGGATCGGCCCAGTAGCGTCCGGGTGGCGGGGCGAGCTCGCGTTGACGGTACAGCGGTGGAATGAGATCTGCCCTGCGATCCCTCGAGTACCACAGCGACCAACGGCTGGCATGGACTCGCTCGTCGAGCTTGCCTGACACCATTCGGCGAGCCAGTTTGACGAGCAGTGGCGCGACGATCGAGTTGGTGGGTTTGCGATAGAGCGGGCTGCTGTAGGCCGCGACGGTCGCAGACGAGCGATGCATGGCGCTCTGAATGCCCTGAATCGGGCCCTGAAGTCGGCGCTGGTTGCCGTCGTGTGAGTCGTCCTCCAGGGGCCTTCCGGCATGGCTCCGATGCAGACGCGCGAGCGAGCGTTTGACGAAAGATCTGGGCAGCCAGAAGAGATGTGTCTTGTTGCGAATCACCGATCGACGCCTGGTGGCGGTCTCGCCGCGCTCGAGGATCGCGCCGCCATCGAGCCGTTCGGAGAGAACCTGCAGGACGACGCCGGTCGTGGGGCGGTTCTCGAAGACCTCCCAGAATCCTGGGGGACCGCCGCGATGAGTGTCGGGATTGCCGTGATGGAAAGACCAGACGCCGTATCGGGGAAGCCGGAGAACTCGACCTCGCAGGATGCGGAAGCCGAATCGCAGGAGCACGTCGAGGTCGTAGGAAAGGAGCTGCTCGAGGTCCGCTGGTTCGAAGTAGTCGGAGAAACGCTTCTGACG
>JANQPS010000965.1 GCA_028285365.1 Thermoanaerobaculia bacterium
AGCCCGTTCCGGGATCCGGCGCCTGAGTCAGGCTCGGTGCGACCCCCAGGCCAAACGTGTCGACGGTGTCGATGTCCCAAACGCCGGACGGAACCGTAGCGTCGGTGCCTTGCGACTCGTCGGTGTGCATGATCATGGCGTCGACGAGCGAGTTCTCGGTGCGCTGCCAGCGTCCCGACAGCCGACTGCTCACGTAGTCGTAGCCGCTGTCTGGAGCGCCCCGGGGATCGATGTTCTCGACGAGCCCCGAATCGGTTTCGAGGTAGGTCACCCCGCGCACCCAGAAGGAGTTGGTGACGGGCACGTTGTAGATGCCACTCAGGTTCAAGACCTCCCCTGCGTCGTCGTGCTTGGCACCCCCCACAGTGAGCCTTCCGCCGAGGCTGTCGGTCGGCTTGCGGGTCGTCAGGTTGAGGGCGCCGCCAACGGAGTTGCGACCGAAGTAGGTTCCTTGTGGCCCGCGCAGAACCTCGACACGTTCGAGATCCTGGAGCTGTGGGTTGATGGTGCCGTTGGCCACTGAAGCGACGCTGAAGTCGTCGAGGTACGCGCCGATCGAGTTGATCACCGAGTTCTCACCCGACTTGATGTCGTTGACGCCCCGGATCGAGATGCTGATGCCACGGGAGCCCGTCTGACCGTCTTCGCTGAAGGCGACGTTGGGAGTGAGGCTCAGCAGGGTCGAGGCCTCGTTGACGTTGCTGCGGTCGAGATCGTCGCCGGTAAACACCGTTGCCGAGACCGCGATGTCCTGAAGGCTCTGCTCGCGGCGTTGAGCTGTGACGACGATTTCTTCCAGAACGACTTCGTCTGTGGCGTTGGTATGCGATTGGACCTGCGGCTCCTGAGCCCAGGCGGCCTGGCTGGCGGCAAGCGCGTTGAAGCTGAGGGTGGCGAAGGCCAGTGAGGCTTGCGCGGCAAGAGAGCAGAGAGAAAGAGACTTCAGAGAAGTCCGTACCGGAAGGCTGGGGAATCGCCTCTGAGCGAACGTGCGTCTCATCGGTGTTCTCCTTGTGCTGAGGTGGAAGACTGGGAGGCGGTCGCTCGATGCGGACGGTCCGGCGAGTCGAGCCACCCTTCGTCAACCCCACCTATGCGCGAGGACTGGCCACAACGCGCAAGCGAATGTGACGAATCGCTTGTGGTTTTGGGAATTCAGGAGCTTGTCAACCGGCCGTGTCGTCGTTCGCCGCTCGACTGCGTAGTTGCATTTGCGCTGGCGCCACCTTCGCGGGTCCGGCATTCCTTGCGAGGGAGTCCATTGGGCGTCTCAGGAGTCCGCGCGTTGCACGATTTGCCCGACCGGCCATAGAGCTGCGCAAGCGCCGAGCGCCGCGAGAGTAATGTCTTTCTGCGCGTCCCAGACGTCTCCCTGCTGACCGTTGTAGCTCTCGGCTTGGTTGGGTGAGAGGACGATCGTCAGACCCCACTCGAAGCATTCGTAGAGAGCACTGATTGCGAGGACGGCGCTGAGAGCAAACAGCAGGGCCCAGGGCGTTGCCATGGTGCCCCTGGCTCTCGCGACCTCGGCCAGTGGCAAGACAGCGAGGGCGCCGAAGGCGAAGTGCGCGAAACGGTCGTAGTGGTTGCGCTTCCAGCCGAACACATCGCTCAGCGAGATCCCGGTCAGGGTGGTGGTCCAATCGTCATAGGGGACATAGCTGTAGATGTAGCGCGCGCCAACGATGTGAATGACGATGAAGAGCAGGAGAAGTCGTACCGAACGGTGGCTCAGCCAACTGTAGGTTGGCCTCCGGCGCCTCGACATCTGGTCCAGACCGAGCAGGACCAAGACTGTAGGCAGGTGCTGCAGTAGCTGCTGCCTGGGGAATGGAGCGGCCACGAGGCTCGACAAGAGGAGAGCTACAACTGCGACGACCTCGGCTCTTGCCCGGCTGGACTCTCGTTTGCTGAGAACTGCCATCTGAGATCGGACTCGTGGTCAGTGGCAAGGGTTCCTTGGAGGCATGAATTTGCCTTCGCTTCCGGATATAGTCAGTGGCGAAGCCAATTCCGGAGCGACTGTGAAGGACACCCAGACCCCCGCCGAGTCCCAAGGTGGCGTCACCCCGCTGAGGCCCGTCGTCTTTGCGATCCTGTTGGTTCTTCAGGAAGGTCCGGCACATGGCTACGCGGTCATGAAAGCGGTCAACGAGAGCCTCGGCAGGCGCGCAGTGCTGGGTCCAGGCTCGCTGTATCGCAACCTCAAGGAGATGCGTGACCTCGGCTGGATCGAGCATCAGGGGACGCCCGAAGCCGAAGACCAACGCCGGCGCATCTATCGGATCAGCGCGAGCGGGCGTGAGGTTGCTCGAACCGAAGCCGAGCGACTGCGGGTTCTCGTCGCCAGGGCTCGCGAGCTCGACTTGCTTGGCGAGGAAGCGGCGACGTCGTGACCGCAGCCCGCGCCTATTGGCTCCGAATCTCGACCGCTGCATACCGCTTTGCGATTCGCCGAGTCGGGGGGAGCGAACTACCGTCTGAAGACGAGGCGGAGATCGTCCAGGTCTTTTCGGACGAGCTGGACGAAGCTGCTGCTCGTGGGCCCGCCCACACCCTCCGAGTGTTGGCACTGACTCTCGTCGACATGGTGGTCGTCTCGGTCACTGGCGGTTTCGAGCCCAAGGTCCACCGCTTCAGTCGCGGTCCGGGAACGAGGCGCAGAAGAAGACGAGGAGACGCATTCATGGCTCGATTTCTGGACGAGATTCGCTACGCCCTCCGTACCCTGGTGCGCTCGCCGAGCTACGCGCTGACCGCCTGCCTCATTCTCACGTTGGCGGTTGGCGCCAACGCGACCATCTTCACTCTGGTCGAGCATCTGTTCCTCGCACCACCCGAGCACGTCAGCGAGCCAGATCGTCTGGTGCGAATCAACCGCACCACCGAGATGTCCAGCTTCGGCTCGCTCGCCTATCCCGACTATCAGTACTACCGGGACTACAACGACGTGTTCGATGGCCTGATGGCCTACGACCCAGGTGGCATCACCCTTTCGCTGGGTTATGGCGATCGAAGGCGGACGGACCGCGGCTGGTTCGTGTCTGGCAACTACTTCGACGTTCTCGGTGTACGTCCTGCCGAGGGGCGATTCTTCAGGCCCGACGAAGACGTGGTCGATGCGCCAGTCACGGTCGTGGTCATCAGCCACCGTCTGTGGCGCGACCTCTTCGAGCGCCACAGTCCCATCGGCGAGACCCTGCAGCTGAACGGACAGCCGTTTACGGTGATTGGTGTCGCACCTGAAGGTTTTGCCGGCGTCTCGCCGATCGAGGGTGTCCCCGACCTGTGGATACCGATCACGACCCAACCGCTGCTCTCTCCGCTGGCTGGCGACATGGCGCTCAAGCGCATTCCAGACAGCACCTGGGTGTGGTTGTGGTCCATCGGCCGACTTCGCGCTGACGTGGCGGCCAGCGAGGCGCAAGCCAACATGAGCGCGCTCGCTGCCAATCTCGAGATGGAGTATCCCGAGTGGAACGAGGGATGGAAGGTGACGGTCTCGTCGGGTGCCGGCCTCCACCCGCCCCAGCGATCGAGTCTCGGGTCGATCACCCGGGTCTTGCTGATGGTGGCGCTAGCGGTGCTGCTGGTTGCGTGCTCCAACATCGCGATTCTCCTCTTGGCGCGCAACAGCGGGCGCCGCCGGGAGACCGGCGTCCGCAAGGCGCTCGGCGCGAACGGCTGGCGAATTGCCTCACTGATGCTCGGTGAGAGCCTGGTACTGGGTGTGGTCGGAGCCGTTGGGGGCTTCGCCCTCGCCTTCGGGTGTACGCGGCTCGCCTACGGCCTCCTCCCTGCAGTGCTCAACGTACCCCCGACCCCAGGATTGCCAGTGCTGGGCTTCAGCGTCTTGCTGGCCCTGGGCGCGGCTCTTGTCTTTACGCTGGTGCCGGCTCGCCAGTCGGCGCTCCTGCCGGCCGGTCGGCTTCTCGGGAAGGCTCGTCTGTTCGAGCTGAGACGGCTGAGTCATCAGAGCGTGCTCGTGGGGCTCCAGGTCTTCCTGTCCACCCTTCTCGTCATTGGCGGCGCGCTCCTGGTGCGCAGTTTGATCTCCGCCCGCAGTCTGGACCTCGGCTTCGAGACCGAAGGCCGCATCGTCATGGGCGTCGACCTGCGCAACCACGGCTACGAGTCGGAAGCGACCAAGCTCTACGTTGCACGTGCGATGGACGAGATCCGGGTTCTGCCGGGTGTCGAGCACGTTGCCATCGCATCCCTGATTCCGTTTCGCGGAGCCTGGACGAGCGGCTTTACGTTGGAGGGAGCGCCAGGTCTTGCGACGAACGAACAGTCCTCCGGTTTCAACGCCATTTCGCCCGGCTACTTCGACACCCTGTCCGTCTCCCTACTGCGGGGACGCGGGCCGGAGCGTTCCGATGAGCGTTCTGCGGAGCAACTGGTCGTGGTCAACGAGGCGTTCGCGCAGAAGTTCTTCGACGGTGAAGATCCGATCGGCCGGCTCCTGTTGCAGGGCGAGGAGCCGCCCATGCGCATCGTCGGGCTCGTGAGCAACGCGACCTACTACTCGCTCGGTGAGGAGCCGCAGACACAGGTCTACGTCAATCTCCTTCAGCGCCCCCAGTCGCGTCTCCAGTTCATCGTCCTGCCTCAATCCGACCAGCGAGCAACGGTCGAGCGTCTCGTGCGGCAGAAGCTGACGCAGATCGATCCGGACGTTGCGATCAGTACCACCACGCCGCTGGCTGAGGTCGTCGAGCAGCAGCTGGCGCGGTACCGGACAGCTGCCGTGCTTGTCGGCACCTTTGCGCTGCTCGCGCTCGTCCTGGCTTGTATCGGACTCTATGGAGCGCTCTCCTACATGGTGGCTCGTACGACCCGCGAGATCGGGATTCGACTCGCCCTCGGCGCCCGCCCAGGTCAGGTGGCCGCGCGGCTGCTTCGTAGCGGCGTGTCGGTTGTAGGTCTCGCCACGTTGAGCGGCGTCGTGGCAGCTCTCGGTCTGACTCGCTACCTGAGCCACCTCCTCTTCGATGTCCATCCGTTGGACCCGCCGTCGTTCCTGCTCACGCCGATCGTCTTGTTGTTGGTCTCACTCGTGGCTTCGTGGGTACCCATGCGACGAGTCATGGCGACGGAGCCGACGATCGCCATCCGCGCGGACTGACTCCGGCTCGGCTCGCGGCAGGCCGCCTGCGCATTGCCCAGGCGATTGCTGGAGCGGAGTCGAAATTTTGGGCAATGGTGTCGATTGGCAAGGCCTTCGATCGTCTCAATCCAGAGACCCAAACAAGACCGCGGCAATTCCGCCGCCGGGTGAACACTGGAGTGAGCCATGGAAACCTCTCGAAGTCGAGCGAAGTCGATCCAACAGCCGATCAACCGTCGGTCTCCGCGCATCCTGTCGTGTGTGCTGGCATGCCTGCTCTTACTGGTTCTTGCGAACGTCGTCGTTGCCAACGACAAACGCGCCGCAGCAGATGTCTTCGAGTCCCTCAAGGATCTGGCGGGTGACTGGAAAGGCGCTGACGAGGCTTCAGCTGGAGGAACGAAGTTCGAAGTGACGGCGGGTGGTCACACCGTCATCCAGACCGAGTTCCCGGGTCAACCGCACGAGATGAAGACGATCTATTGGCTTCAGAACGGCGAGCTCGCGGCCAAGCACTACTGCATGCTCGGGAATCAGCCGGAGTACCGGGTCGAAGCGACCGAGTCCGGCGGCTTGCGCTTCGAGTTCGTTGGCGGAACGAATCTCGATCCTTCGCAAGATCCGCATGCCCATGAGGGAGTCATGGAGCTCGAGGACGGCGTCTTGAAGAGCGAGTGGGTCTTCTGGAACAAGGGTGACGCCGAGAGGACGCAGATCTACCGCTTTTCGCGTCGCTGAGGGCGATCCCCGGGCGCGCGCTCGATCTTTCACCTGCTCGAAGCGAGTAGCGGGCTATGCTCGCCGTCGAGCGGGTGCTCGAGCCCGAAAACGCCGATTGGAGGTCCCCAATGCTCCGCCCTGAGTCTGCCGAAGGGCTCCGCCCTGAGTCCCTCGAAGGGACCCGAAGGAGAGAACCTTGAGTTCCCGGAGAGCCTCCTCGAACCGAGGCAAGGGCACGGCGCTCATCACTGGAGCCTCCTCTGGGATTGGCCTCGAGCTCGCCAAGGTCTTCTCTGCCGAGGGTCACGATCTCGTTCTCGTGGCTCGGCGTCAGGAGCTTCTGGAAGAGCTGGCGCAGGAGATTGCTGAAGACTGCGGACGCGACCCGAAAGTCTTTGCCCGTGATCTGACGGCTGACGGTGCCGCCGCCGAGCTTCAGGAGACCTTGGTTGACGAAGGGCTGGAGATCGAGGTTCTCGTCAACAACGCAGGAGTGCTCGAAGACGGACCTTTCCTCGAGACCGAGCCTTCGCGGCTCTCGAACCTGATGACTCTCAACGTCGTCGCGCTGACAGAGCTCACGCGCGCCCTGTTGCCACCGATGGTAGAGCGAGGTCGAGGCCACCTGCTCAACGTGGCGTCCCTCGCATCGTTTCAGCCGATTCCTCACCTGGCGCTCTACGCGGCGAGCAAGGCATTTGTGCTGTCGCTCACCGAGTCGCTGTCCGAGGAGCTCGCTGGGACTGGGGTGACGGCAACCGCCCTCTGTCCAGGACTCACCGATACCTCGATGGTCAGCGGCGCGATGGGATCCGACGTCCCGAGCTATCTGATGATGGACGCCAAGTCGGTCGCGCGTGCCGGCTATCGCGCGATGAAGGCGGGCCGGGTCATCGAGGTGCCGGGTGTCGCCAACGAGGTGGCAGCCAACTGGTCGCGAGCGTTGCCGCGCTGGATGGTGCGCATGATGGGTGGCGTCGCGGCGCGCAGCGGACGTGGCTTCGGCAAGACCTCGAGCTGACTCAGCGGGCGCTCGCCAGCCACCAGGCGCCGGGCAGAGTCAGGTCGTTGCCGGTGCGCAGCTCTCGGAGTCGTGAGGTCACGCGGTCCAGGGCCTCGGGTCGGACCGAGTCGTCCAGAGTGTCGAGGAGCGAGGAGAGAGGCCCGAGCTCCTGGATGAAGTCGAGGATCACCTCTTCGCTGCCGCTGAAGGTGAGCGGCTTCTCGACGGAGTCGACTCCGACATCCGAAAAACCAGCCGCACGCAGGACTGCAACGAGCCGATCCTGATCGGCGAAGCGAAAGGGGCTGGGGACGTCGTCGTCTCCTGGGGCCGCCGCGAGGACCTCGGGTGGCAAGAGATCTCGGATCGCGGCCATCGGCCAGGTCATCCAGGGATTGCGCTCGCCGCCCTGCCAGCAGGCGAAGACGCAGCGGCCCTCTGCCGTGAGCGCCTTCTTGATGTTGGTGAACGCTCGCACGCTGTCGCGAAAGAACATCACGCCAAAGCGTGACAGCGCGACGTCAGACGCGGGAAGCTCCTCCTCCTCGGCGTCGCCGAGGACGAACCGAACGTTGTCCTTGTCCTGCGAACGTTGGCGGGCGTGCTCGACGAGCGGTTCCGACACGTCGACCCCGACGGCCACGGCGTCGCCGATGCGCTCGGCCGCAGCGAGAGTCAAGGATCCAGAACCGCAGCCGAGATCGAGTACGTGCTCACCGGGGCTCAGCGCGGCCAGGTCCACGATCGACTCGAGGACCGGCGTCATGACACGGTCCAGCATCTGCTGGTTGGCGACCCAGACAGGGCCAGCCTCTTCGTTCCAATAGGTGCGCGGATCGTCGGGGAGTTCGGTTGTCATTGAAACAGCCTAGCAGTGATGGCAGGAACCGGATATGCTGCAACAGCATTCACGCTCGCAAGTGTTTGGTTCAAGTTTGTCGGTCTCGAGGGCGCCCCCATGCTCTAGCGGCATCAGCTCGCTGGATCCGCCAATCTCAGAGCCGAGTGATCCTGGAAACAGTTCTTGGAGAGTCGATCGATGCTGAGTTGTTGGTTGCGAAGTCTTGGCTCCTCGGTGGCGCCTCACCGGCGAAGGCGAAGCGGTGAGGAAGGAGTAGCAATGTGGTCTTGCTTCAAGGTTCTGGTGGTTGCGGCCGTTTTGGCGTCGGCGTCTTTCGTCACCCCTTCCGTCAGCCTGGCTCAGTCGGCGGAGCTCGAAACGACGCCGCGCTCGCCGAGCTGGGTCGACACCGTGACGGTGACCGCAACCGGGAACGCGTGCGCACCGATCGAGTTGACCTTCGTTTCCGCCGAGGAGCGCGAAGTCGTCATGCGACTCACGACGTTCTGCGGGCTGGCGGATCCGCCCTTCTTCG
>JANQPS010000978.1 GCA_028285365.1 Thermoanaerobaculia bacterium
CGCAGCCTCGCGATGTGGTGGCAAGCTCGAACGAAGTGTTAGAGGGCCGCCTCGACCTAACGAGCACCGAAGGGCCCCACGGCCCGCAGGTGCGGGGGAGATTGCTGACGCGGGGTGTGGTACTCACCACACCCAAGCGTCAGCTCCCGTCAGCTCCTGGCTTCGAGGCCCGTATCGACGACGTTGGGGTCGATGGGAGCGTCGTCCTGCTCCTGGCCTTCGTTCTGGCCTGCGGTCGGGAAGGTGCGACTCATGAAGTCCCTCAGGTCTGCGGCACTCTTCTCGGGAATCTCCTCCATCGGGATGTGGCCGACCCCGGGATAGGTGAGGAGCTCTGAGCGTGGCAGCAGAGAGTCGAGGTGTCGTGCGATCTCGACGGGTACGAGGTTGTCCTGTTCCCCTGACATGACCAGAACGGGCGCCTTGATCGAAGCGAGAATGGCTGCGGAGTCCTCCTCGGGGCGGTCGGTGGTCATGCGAAGTCGAGTGGCCTCCCGGTTGCCGGGATGCCGGAGCAGCTCCCAGTAGCGATCCACCATCTCGTCGGTGACGCGGCTCGGGTCGCCGAAACTCTGCTCCAGGGTGCCGGCAATCATGGAGCGCGGAGTGATGGACTGCAGCAGCAGATTGACTCCGGGGGTGCGCGCCAGCCGGAACGCGAGGGCGCCACCTCGTTCCTCCTCCGGCATGCTCGGCGGTCGAGGGCCCACGGAGCCGATGAGCACGAGTGCCTGGACGCTGTCGGGGTACTGCGCGGCGTAGTGCCATGCGACCCCGCCTCCCATCGAGCTCCCGGCGACCGACCAGCGCTGGATGTCGAGGTGTTCTCGGACTTCGTCGACGATGGAGACGTACGACGCGGTCGAGTACTCGTCGCGTGGATGAGGGCCTGTGAGCCCATGGCCGGGTAGGTCCAAGGTGACCAGCCGGAAATCGTCGCCGAGGCTCTCGATCCAGGGCTCCCAGGTGTGCAGCGATGCGCTGGATCCGTGGATCAGAGCAATCGCGTGAGACGAGGGATTACCCTGGTCGCGCACGTGAGCACGGACTCCCGAAGGGAGGTCGATGAACTGGGACTCGAGGCTCGAGTACTTCTGGTGGAGCTCCGGGCGTGGGACGTCAGGCGTGTGCAGGAAGACGAAGCCGATGACGACGAGCAACACGAGCGATGCGAGAACGAGCCGCACGATTCCGAACGTTCTCTTGCGAGCGCTTCCGGCTCGGGCTGTCTGGCTCATGGCGGCTCCTCCTCGGCGCTTCCTAGATCGCGGCAACGGACGACAAGTATCGCAAACACCATTGCCTGTCTCGAGGCGCGGGCGGCGTTCTAGAACGGCTTGATGGTTTCGTGTTGATCAGTCCTCAGCGGGGGGCCTTTTCGAATCCTCAGCGATCACCGAGCACGGCGATCGGAGGCCGAGCGAGTGCCCGGAGGCTGGCGACCAGACCCACGAGTGTGGCGAGGGT
Source organism: Thermoanaerobaculia bacterium (assembly GCA_028285365.1). Classification (GTDB taxonomy): domain Bacteria; phylum Acidobacteriota; class Thermoanaerobaculia; order Multivoradales; family Multivoraceae; genus JANQPS01. The sequence continues at coordinate 1,468 of JANQPS010000978.1, forward strand.
GACACCACATCCCAGAACCCACAGCATGTCCCAGGGTCTCCAGATCCAGGCGATCTCGAGCTCCTGAGTGACCACGAACCAGGCGATCGAGGTCGCTCCGACTCCGGCGATCAGCGCGGCGGCAAGCCCGATGGAGACGTACTCGGCTGCGAAAGCCGTGAGCACTCCCCGCCTCGTGAGCCCCAGGGTCTTGAGGAGTGCCACCTCGTCGCCTCGCTGGGCCGACGTCGTCGCGACGGCGCCGGCGAGAATTGCGAGGCCTGCGAGGACGGTGAAGCCGCCGAGGAATCGGACCCCGACTTCGAGCCGGTTGAGCAGAATCGTCAGCTTGTCGAGCAACTGCCGGATGCGCACCATCGTGACGTTGGGGAGCAGGTCCGCCATCTGGTCTTGCAGTTCTTGCTCAGTCTCCCTCGGGACCCGTGCGGTGGCGAGTACCGTCTGGCGAGCTCCGTCCAGGGAGCCTGGCTCGACGACCAAGAAGAAGTTGATGCCGAAGCTTTCCCAGTCGACGCTGCGCAGTGTCGTGACCTCGAAGGACTGAGGTTCGCCGCCGACGTCCAGCACCAGCTCCGAACCGATCTGGAGCCCCAGCTCATTCGCGAACTCCCGCTCGACGCTCACCTCAGACACGTTCGGATTCCCCCAGAGCTCGCCCGGAGCACTGGACTCGGTGATCTCATTGTCGGCGGGGAGTTCGTCGAGGGTCGTGATGCGCTGCTCGCGTCTCAGGGCCCACCGTTCGCCACCGGCTTCGATGAGGTCGGCCACCGAGCGACCGTCGATACTGTGGATCCTCGCTTGGATCATCGGCGCGCCGTTGATGCGTTCGGCTCCCGCGCTCTTCAGGAGATCCTGGACGTCGTCCCACTGTGGGCGCCTGATGTCGGTGAGAAACGTGGTTGGCGCCTCGTCCGGCAACTCGCTCTGGAGCTGATCGCGAAGGTGTCCCTGTACGAGCACCATGGTGAGCACGACGAGGAGTCCGAGGCCGAGAGCCGTAGTCGCGCTGAGGGTGCCGCTGCCGGAGCGCGACAGGTTGGCGAGGCCGTAGCGCGGCGCCGCTCTGTGGGTCTGTTTCGACAGGGTGCGTGTGACGCGCGCCATGACCCAGGACGCGAGCGCGAGAAGCAGAGTCGACCCCAGTACACCGCCGACAAACTGAGCTGCCAGGACAAACGAGCCTGACTGCAGTGCCGCGATCATGGCGATCGCGATCATCGTGCCGACCACCATGGCAGGTCCGAGCCATCGGCTACCCGGAGCGACGTTGGCGGTGCGCCGAAAAACGCGGGCCGGGGAGACCCTGAGCACCTGGATCAGGGGACCTGCGGAGAACACGAGCGCGACGGTGAGGCCCAGGAATACCCCTCGGGCCAGCGAGAGCGGCTGCCAGACCGAAACCGCTTCGGGTGGAATCATGTCGCTCAGCACCAGCGGTACGATCGCCAGCAGCGCCAAACCGATGAGCCCTCCGAGAGCGGTTCCGGCCAGGCCCAGCATGGTGGCCTGGATCAAATAGGCGGCGAGTGCCTCTCGCGGTCGCACGCCGAGACACTTGAGTACTGCGAGGCTGTCCAGCCTGCTCGCCACCCATGCGCGCACTCCTTGTGCGATACCGACGCCGCCAATCAGCAGTGAAAGCAGAGCGACCAGACCGAGGTAGCTCTCCATCTGCTCGAGACCGCGCCGCAGAGAAGGCTGCGCCTGACGGTAGGTCTCGACGCGTACGAAGGGATCCTCGTCAGTGGTCTCCTCCAGACGGGCGACCGCGTCTTCGAGAGCCGTCGGATCCTCAGGTGGCAAGGCGACCAGCGTCTTGTGGCGCGTCATGCCGGTCGCCGACACGAGCTCGGCGCGCTGCAGGGTTGCGGTGCGCAGCAGCACTGGAGGACCGATGGTGAGCATCCCCGGCACCCGGTCGGGCTCGCTCTCGACGATGCCGGCGACCCGAACTTCGATCTTGCCGACGCGCAACGGATCGCCGGCCGAGAGGTTCAGGCGATCGGCGGCCTCGCGTCCGATGAGCGCCGAGTCTTCGGGGAGGAGCTCGTCGAGTCGGAGGGCATCGGCGACGATGAGCTCGCCTTCGCGTGATCCCGGCGTCAGGCCGCTCAGCTCGAGCTCTCCGTAGAACGGATGGCCTTTCGAGATCGATTTGAGCTCGACGAGCAGGCTGCGAGCGCCGTCGGTCGGTGGCGCCTCTTCGCCTCTCGACACGATCGAGAACATCTGTTGCAGATCGACCTGGCGTGCACCGGGTAGCGAATCGATGGCGGCACGCACCTCGTCGGAGAGCGGCTGGCGCGAGCTCACTGCCAGATCGGCGGCCAGCAGCGACTTGGCCTCCGAGCGGATCGCGAGATCGAGCGAGCGCGCGAGTCCGTCGATGGCGACGACGGCGGCCGTGCCTACGGTCAGGCAGAGCAGCCAGTAGAAGAGTCGGCCGAGAGAGCCGCGCAGCTCCCAGAGAGCGATACGCCAGAGGATTCCTGACTGGCTGGCTGCACTCATGCTCGTGTCGTCACCGTGTCCCAGAGGTTCGTGAGGATGATGATCGGATGCGACTCTCGGGGTTCAGGTGTCCTGCGACGTCATCACTTCGAGACGACCGTCGTTGAGCAAGAGGCTGCGATCGGCGCGTTCGGACACGCTCTCGTCGTGGGTCACCAGAACGAGAGTCGAGTCGCTTCCGCGTCGCAAGCGGTCGAGTAGCTCGAGGACTTGATGGCCCGTGCGCCGGTCGAGATTGCCGGTGGGCTCGTCAGCCAGCAGGATCGGTGGTGCCGGCGCGAACGCGCGTGCCAGCGCCACGCGCTGCTGCTCACCCCCGGAGAGCTGAGTGGGGTAGTGGTGGCCGCGCTGATCGAGTCCGACTTCGGCGAGGAGCTCGCTGGCACGCTCCCGAGGATCGGGGTGGCCGCAGAGTTGGAGCGGTAGGAGAACGTTCTCCTCGGCCGTCAGGTTGGGCAGGAGGTGAAACGACTGGAAGACGAAGCCGATCTTTCGTCGTCTCAGCAAGGCCAGTTCGTCTTCGCTGAGGGTCTCGATCGCTGTACCGTCGATGAGGACGCTGCCTGCAGTCGGACGGTCGAGCCCGGCGAGGAGCCCCAGCAGGGTCGACTTCCCGCTGCCCGACGGTCCCCTGATGGCAACACACTCTCCAGCTTCGATGCTCATGTCGACTCCGTCGAGGATGACCAACATGCGCTCGCCCGAGCGCAGCTCGCGCCTGAGGCCGCGAGTTTCGAGTCTGGTGACTGGGTTGGTGTCTGACATGGGAGGGCGACAGTAGCAGCGTCGTCTGGGGCGGTGTGTCGTCGACAGTGCGGCTGGCGTCGGCTTCGGGAGTTTCGAGTCGGTTGGAGGAATGGATGGGCCTTGAGTGCGTATTGGAAGGCAGTTGGCGTTTGAGCGAGTGTGACTACAAGCACACTCCGTATCGGTCGGCACCGCAGGCCTTCACGCTCTGAAGAGCGTCGGGCGCCAGGACGAGCTTCGCGACGGGTGCCCATCGCGCGGCTAGCAGGGAGATGGTTGGGCGGCGGCCCGGCCGAATCACCCGAGCTCGCACGATTTGGAGACCCTCTCCAAGGGATCACGCGTGACCACGTCCCGGGCCACTCCGAGACTCCTCGAGCGAGGTGCTCGCGGCCCCTCGAGGACCCGCAAGACCTGCGGATTCACTGTGTTAGCCTGAGCCATCCGAAGACCTTTTTCACGGTGACCGCGCCGCGTCGGCGCCCGTCGCCGCCGCCTTCAGGTCCCCGGTACAAGGGCCTCTCACTGGATTTCTAGCTTCACGACAAGGAGCCGGCACATGCTGCGTCGACTCGGCAATTTGGTCCGCGGTTTTCTCAGTCTCTTCATCTCGGGCATCGAAAAGGCCAATCCGGAGGCCTTGATCGCCGCCGAGAAGGAGAACCTGCGCAAGCAGATTGCCCTCTTCAACGACAACCTGGCCCAACACGCGGGTTTCGTCGAGCGCCTGATGCGGCAGATCAAGAATCAGGAGAAGCAGGAAGAAGAGCTGGCGGCGAAGACCGCAGCTCACCTCAAGCTCGGCCACAACAAGGTCGCGGGCCAGTACGCTCTCCAACTCAAAGAGCTGAAGGCGCAGCTCGCCGAGAACCGCGAACAGCTCGAACTGGCTGAAAAGACCTACGAGAAGCTGATCAAGTCGCGAGACGTTTCGGTTCGGGAGGCCCAGCAGAAGATCGAGAAGCTCAGCCGCATGATCTCCGAGACAGAGATGCTCGAGGCCCAGGCCGAGCTCCAGGAGATGGCTACCGGCATGATCTCGTCGGTGGGCGGAAGTGGCGACACCCTCAACCGGGTCGAGGAGTACCTCAACGAGCGGCGCGACAAAGCCGCAGGTCGGGCGCGTGTTGCAGCCGACTCCGTCGATACCTCGGAAGTCGAGCTCATGGAGGCCGAGCAGGAGGCTCTGGGAGATGCGGCTCTCGCCGAGTTCGCTGCCGCCTACGGACTGGACTCCCCGGCTCCCGAGGCAGCGCCGGCAGCCAGCGAAGGACCCGTGCGTGACATGGGGCCGTCCGCGACCGAAACGGAGTCCTCGTAACGATCATCTTGCGCCCCACTGCGCGGCCAGTTCACGCACGCTCGCCGCGCCCGGCCGCACCAACTTTCATCGACATCTGAAGAACCGATCTAGAGCATCAACCAGAGGAACCTCTCATGTCATCAGAGCAAGTCGGACCGACGGCCCTAGGCCGAGTGGTCATCATCCTGTTCATCATCGCCCTCCTTGCGGGCGCCGCCTACTTCTTCAAGGACATCATCTTTCCGTCGGGTCAGCAGGTCGGCGACGTGGACCTCGATGCGTTCCAGTCGACGGTCGAAGCACCCGACACCGCGGGCATCACGACGGTCAACGAGTACAGCTACGTTCCCGCCGAGAAGCTGCCCCCCGTCCAGGGAACCTCGGGCTACAAGTGGGACGAGAACGACAAGGTCGTCGAGTTCCCGATCAACGTGTGGATCGGTTGGTTGCCCATCGTGGCGGCAAACCACGGCTTCAGCCCGAACGAAGATTCGATCTTCTACCGCGACCACGGTTTCAAGGTGAATCTGCGTCTCATCGACGATCCGGTCGTCGCCCGCGATTCGTTCGCAGCCGGCGAGAGCCACGTACTCTGGGGCACGCTCGACATGATGGTCCTGTTCGCGGGCGAGCTCATGAAGGACTCGCGGACCGCGCCCCGCATCTTCCAGCAGGTCGACTGGTCGAACGGTGGTGACGGAATCGTCGTACGCGACAGCATTTCTTCGGTTGCCGACCTACGCGGCAAGACCGTCGTCTACGCGCAGAACAGTCCGTCGCAGTACTTCCTCAACAACCTGCTGCTCAACGCCGGTATCCAGCCCAGTGAGGTCAATCATCGCTACACCGCGGACGCGTTCCAGGCTGCAGCGGCCTTCGTTTCCGATTCGAGCATCGACGCCTGCGTGACCTGGGCTCCTGACATCTACAACATCCCGGATCGGGTTGCGGGCACCAAGATCTTGACCACCACGGTCGAGGCCAACAAGCTGATCGCCGACGTGTGGGCAGCCAGGGCGGACTTCGCCAAGGATCATCCCGACATCGTGCGCGGCCTCGTCGAGGGCATCTTCAAGGGCATGGAAGAGCTCAAGAACGACACGTTCAAGTCGCAGGCGTTTCAGTGGATGGCCGACGGGTACGGTTTTGCCGTCGACGAGGTACAGGCGATGGAGGCCGATGCGCACTCGACCAACTTCGCCGAGAACAAGGGCTTCTTCCTCAACCAGAACAATCCGGCGAACTTCGAGCGCACCTGGAAAAACATCACGTTCGTCTATCGGGAGTTGGGTCTCCTCGGTACACCGGTGCGTTTCGACGAGGTGATGGACTTCTCGGTGCTCCAGGCGCTCGACGAAGCCGGTACCTTCAAGGATCAGAAGGACGAGTACCGCACGACCTTTGCACCGACGACCTACTCGAAGGTGCGTGCCGAGGCGCCGATCCTCACGCAGACCATCCGCATCAACTTCTACCCGAACTCGGCCAATCTCGATGAGCCTGCACGTGACGATGTGGGCAATCTCGTTCAGGGTTCGCTCTACGATCCCAACGTCAAGGCGACGATCGAGAAGGTGGGACGACTGGCTGGTCAGTATGAGCGCGCGGTGATTGCGGTCGTTGGGCATACCGACGCCTCCATGCGCGGCCGCGGAACGCCATTCGAAGCCGTACAGAGTCTGTCGATGGACCGCGCTTCGGCGGTGCGTGACCGACTCATTCAGCAGTACAGCTTCGATCCCGAGAAGTTCGTGGTCTCGGGTGAAGGCTGGAACTACCCGGCTGATGCCGACGATCCCGACAACCACGCGCTCAACCGCCGCGTGGAGATCTCGGTCTATCCGCCTGAGGAACAGTAGGAAAACGGCCGATAGATGACGGCCCGCGGGCTCTCGGGAGTGATCTCGAGAGCTCTGCTGGTCGTCAGGCCGCCCAGGACCGAGGACTGAGATCCGTTGACCGATCGAGAGCAAATGACTGGTGCCGAAGTCGACGAGTCGGCTGGCGAAGCCGCGGCCCCTGAGTCGCTGACGGCTAATGAAGAGGGGCCGCGCGGGCCGCTTCTCGAGATTCGGGAGACGATCCCGGCCTGGCTGCGCTACGTCCTCGGCACGATCCCCATCCTGGGAGTGATCCTGATCTGGTGGGTCCTGACCGGCAGTGCTCCGGCTGAGGAGCGGGTCATCTCGCCGACGATCTTGCCGAGTCCGGTCGAGGTCGTGCAGTCGTTCGAGTCGCTGTGGTTCGACAGGGCGCTGACCCGTAACGTCATCGTCTCGTTTCGAAGAGTCATCCTGGGTTTCCTGGTGGGTGTGGCCATCGCCTTCCCGCTAGGGCTCTTCATGGGCTCTTTCACCAAGATCAGGGCGCTCTTCAACCCGATTGCTGTCCTCAGCGCCTATCTCCCGATTCCCGCGCTCGTACCCCTCACGCTGTCGCTACTCGGTACGGGCGAGCGTCAGAAGATCGGTTTCCTTGCCTTCGCCTTCGTGATCTATCTGCTACCGCTGATCGTGGCGGCGGTCGACAAGGTCGACGCGGTCTACATCAAGACCGCACTGACACTCGGCGCCAGTCGCTGGCAGATCGTGCGCAAGGTGCTCTTCGGGGTCGCCTGGGCCGACATCTACCAGGCGATGAGATTGGGATTTGGTATCGGCTGGAGCTACATCCTGCTCACCGAGATGGTCGACATCGGTCAGGGAATCGGCGGCATCATCATCACGTCGCAGCGTCGCGGACCACGCGAGCACATCTATCTGGTCCTCCTGGTGATCGTGGCGATCGCCTTTCTGACGGACAAGATCTGGTCGATCGTTGGGCGCTGGCTCTTCCCGTACAAGAATGAGAAGCACGGCTGATGAGCGACGAGAGTTCCAACCCGAACACGGCTGAGGCCACCTTCGAGCGCCCGCCGATCGTCGAGTTCATCGACGTCGAGAAGACCTTCGCCGCGGGCACCAAAAAGGCGTTTACGGCCATTCGCGACGTGAGCTTCACGATCGAAGATCGTCCCGGTGTCGGCGAGTTCATCGCACTCGTCGGTCCGTCGGGTTGTGGCAAGTCGACGGTCCTCAACCTCATCCAGGGGTTTCGCGACGTCTACCCGCCGACGCGCGGAGAGGTCAAGGTCCGCGGCGAGCGGGTGACCGGGCCGGGGCGCGATCGCGGCATGATCTTCCAACGCTACAGCTCCTTTCCGCATCTCACCGTGCTGGACAACGTTGCCTTCGGTCTGGAGATCGATCCTGACGAGCGTCTGCCGCGAGCGGAGCGAGAGGAGATTGCCCGTCGCTGGATCGAGCGGGTAGGGCTCGGCGGGCACGAAGAGAAGTACCCGCACCAGCTTTCGGGTGGCCAACAGCAGCGTGTGGCGATCGCTCGAAGCCTCGTGGTCAAGCCGAGAATCATTCTCATGGACGAGCCGTTCTCGGCGCTCGACGAGCCGACGCGAATCGACATGCAGCGGCTGACCACCGAGCTATGGCACGAGATCGAAGCCACCGTGATGATCATCACCCATTCGCTCTCCGAAGCGGTGTATCTCGGTGACCGCGTCTGGATGATGTCGAAGAACCCGGGACGGATCGCGCGCAAGTTCCAAGACATCATTCCGCCGACCCATGACGCCGACCCGATCGAGGTCCAGGCGTCGCGCGAGTTCGAGGCAGCGCTCCGTGAGGTGAGCCAGGCGTTTCGCGAGATCGAAGCCGCCTAGGCGTAGGCTCTAGCTCATGGCGGCTTCCGGCTCTCCTCTCGGGTTCTTCGACTACGTCAAGAAGGCGTTCTTCTGGCGTACCCAGGTGCCCCTGCTGGGTCACCTGCCGTTCAACGTCGCCGCGGTGGCGGGTTTTGGCGTTCTGGGGCTGGCGAATCCGGGTTTCTGGCTGTTGGGAGCCGGGCTCGAGCTCGCCTACCTGGTAGGCACGGCCTCGAACAAGCGTTTTCAGAATCTGGTCAACGCCAAAGGTGCCGCCGCGCGTCATCGCAGTAGCGAGCAGCGGCTCTTCGATGCTGTTCAGCGACTCGAGCGTGACAGCCAGGAACGTTTCTACGCACTGCTCACCCAGTGTCGCGAGATCGCCGCCATCTCCGAAACTCTCAGCCAAGGCAGCGTCGCGTCGATGACCAAGATGCGCACCGGTGGTCTCAACCAGATGTTGTGGATCTTCTTGCGCCTGCTGACCTCGAGAGAGGTGCTGTTGGACAGCCTCAAGACCTCGCAGAAGGAGGTCGTGGAGCAGGAGATCGGGGAGCTCGAGGAGCGCCTCGCTGCGATCGACCAGGACACGAGCCTCGCGCGCTCGTTACGTTCGTCGCTCGAGATTCAGCAGAAGAGGCTGGAGACGCTGGGGCGCTCTCGCGAGAATCTAGAGGTCGTCGAAGCTGAGTTGGACCGGATCGAGTCGCAGGTGGCCCTGCTGCGCGAAGAAGCGGCGGTCTCCGGTCGAGCCGACGTGCTCTCGGACCGTCTCGACAGCGTTACCGGAGCGCTCAGCGAGACCAACCGCTGGATGGACCAGCACTCGGAGCTGTTCAGCGGACTGGAAGGTCTGGGGACTCCGGAGCTCGAGAGCTTGCCCGACATGCTGCCGCCGCTGCCCGATTCAGCGCAAGGAGAAAGTTCGTGAGCAACAGCCTGCCCGCCTGGGCACAGGAAATGCGCAAGCTGTTCCGGTCGGGTACCTGTTCGCAGTTCGTGCTCTACGGGGCGGTCCACGACCTGGTGGCACTACCCGCCAGGCCGGCTACCGAATCCACTGGACTCGCGAGATCCGAACCCGGCGAGAGTGGTGAGGGCACCGAGTACGCGTCTCTGCGACGCTTCCTCACGGAAGCCATGTTTGCGCCGTTCGACGTGGTACTGCACTACGACCGCGGGCGCGGCATCCGGGTCAAGAAGGGTGGTCCCCACTTCCATCGCTTTCTCGAAGCGTTCGACAGCTTTCAGGGCACCGACTGGGCGCGGCTCCCGAAGGAGGCCGTCGGCGACAGCCTCGACCTCGCCAACACCCTGCCCCGTGACGCGGTGCGAGCGCTCGAGCTCCTGAACCGGTTCGTCAGGGGTAGCCAGTCGCTCACCGAGCGCGACGCGGCCGGCAAGCTTCGCTCGGCTCCTCTCAGCGTGGCGGTTGTGGTCGACTACGCGCAGTTCGTCGCGCCGCGCGCGGACGCTCTGCAGGCATCGTCCGAGCATTCGCAGGTTCTCATTCAACTGCTCGACTGGGCGTCGGACCCCGTGCTCTCGAGCGCCAGCGTCGCGACGGTGCTGCTGACCGAGACTCTCGGCGACCTCCACCGTTCGCTGGTCGAGAGCCCGTACAACGCCAAGCTGCGGGTCGATCTGCCTTCCGCCGAGGAGCTACGGTCGTTCGTCGTGGACCTGGTGCGCGACGAGCCCGACTTCGGCCGCCTTTGCGAGCTCTCGCCCGAGGCGCTCTCCTCCAAGCTGCTGGGTCTCTCTCGCGTGAACGTCCGTTCTTTGATCCTCAGGGCGCTGCGCAACGACGAGCCGCTCGACTCGCGCCTGCTTTCCGAGTTGCGCAAGGAGCTGATCGAAAAGCAGGCGACCGGTCTCATCGAGTTCATCGAGTCGGAGCGTACGCTCGACGACGTGGCCGGGCACCGTGAAGCCAAGGCCTGGATGCGTGAAGACGCCGAGCTGCTGCGCCGCGGTCGCCTGCGCGCCGTGCCGATGGGATATCTGCTGGCTGGACGGATCGGTACCGGAAAGACCTACCTCGTCACGTGCCTTGCTGGTGAAGTCGGGATCCCGGTCGTCGAGCTCAAGAACTTCCGCGACAAGTGGGTGGGAGCCACCGAAGGCAATCTCGAGCGGATCTTTGCGATCCTCGAGGCGCTGGGGCAGGTGATCGTCTTCGTCGACGAAGCCGATCAGGCGACCGGCAAACGTGGTGGTGGCGATGGTGATGGCGGACTGTCCGGGCGGGTTTACGGCATGCTGGCCAAGGAGATGTCCAAGACGGCCAATCGCGGCAAGATCTTGTGGATCTTCGCGACCTCGCGCCCCGATCTCGTCGAGGTCGACCTCAAACGCCAGGGACGACTCGACGTCCACATCCCCCTGTTTCCACCTCAGGATCCGGAGAGTCGCCGCGAGCTCTTTCAGGCCATGGCAGGGAAGGTCGGGCTCGATGTCGACGACGAGGCCGGCGGACTCCCAGAGCTCCCTGACGATCACCAGATTGGTGGCAACGAGATGGAAGGGATCCTGGTGCGCGCCATGCGCCTCTACGAGACTCGCCCTGAAGACGACTCCCGTTCGCTGCACGACATCGTCGCCGCCGTGATCGAAGACTTCAGGCCGTCGGCCCACGTCGAGCGCCTAGAGCTCATGGACCTGCTGGCTGCAAAAGAGTGCACCGATGAGCGGTTTCTCCCCGAGCGATTTCGCCAGCTGAGCCTCGCCGAGATCAATCGCCGGATCGAAGAGCTCAAGTACGACCTGGGTGAGCGATAGGCGACGCTGGTCGATCGCGAGACTGAGCTAGGGGGCTGCCGATCGAGAGGCGAGAGGTTCTTCGCGTTGCCCTGCGGGCTCCGCTCTGAACGACGAGGGTAAGTGGAATCTGGTTTGGGCCAGCTAGGCTCGAGCGGTCGTTCGCTGCAGCTTGCTCGATCGCTGACTCTCGTCGCGTCGTTCAGAGGCTGGGCTGGCTCCGGTAGGAGTCAGCCAGCCGAAGAACCTCGTTTCACGGCGAGATTGTTGGCGTACCAAGAGACACCCACTCGACGACCTACTCCGGCTCCCGCACGCAGATCGTCCGCAGGTTCGTCGATCGCTCGACCGGACGCAGCCGCCGTTCTTTGGTCCGAAAGTCGAGAGTCCACGCGTTGCCTTCGTCTTCCATCGTCGCGCTCCAGACAAACGGCGTGGAGAGCTCGATACCGTCGACCGTGTGAATCTCCCAGTCAGCCCAGATGCTGGAGACGTTGTCGGGGTCGTACATCTGCTCGAGCTCTTCGATCGTCGGGAGCCGCCAGTCGGTGTGTCCACCTGTACGCCAGTAGCCACAATCTCCCTCGGCGAAGTTGTGCGACGAGTTTTCCTGGCTGTCGTATTTGGTCCACATCAGGCCGGTGCGCCCGTCGACGAAGGTCTGGTCGTCGTCGGCGACGAGCCCGCTCGTAGACATCATGGCCAAGATGGCCAGCCAAAGCGTGATGGTCGATGCAAGAGAGTCCTGGCGCATGGCGTGCTCCTTCAGCAGTCGTTGGCGTGCTCGTCGGTCGGTAGGAACAACGCCAGCGGCGGACGGAATGGCACACGCCGGCTCGATGGCGAACTGAAGTCTGTGTGTCGTCGTAGTTTGTGAGGTTGTCTTCTCGGCAGTGAGCTTCGGAGAAGCCAGGCAGAGCTACTGCTAGATCGCGAAGAAGCCCCACGTGTAGGGCACCCCCAGCAGAACCTCGCCGACGTTCTGGAAGCGGGCCGGTCCGAAGAAGGCGTGCTGGGTCATGACGTGCGCCTCGCGGAAGTAGCGCTGAAACCTCCCGGCGTTGCGAATACCCGTCGTGCCTGTGCAGACGTAGACGTCGTCGACCGCCTTGGCCGACAGTTCTGCGGCCTGGCAGCTCGCCAGCTGGAACTGAGCGCGGCGCTCGTCAGTGATCTGGACACCAGCCTGGGCGTCCTCCCACGCGTCGCTCATCGACTGGCGGAGTGTTGCGCGTGCCGCAAGGACCTTGCCGGCTGCTTGTCCGATCCGGCACTGGACAATTGGCCGGTCGCGTAGCGAAGAAACAGTGTAGTTGGGAACCTTCTCGGAGAGTTCCAGAAGCGCCTCGAGTGCGGCTTGTGCGACACCGAGAGAGACCGCCACCTGCACAGCGATACCGGGCCACGTCGTCAGGGAGGCCTGTTTGCCGAAGTGCTTGTTGGGCTTCTCGAGCGGCAGGAGCCAAGCGGTGCAGCAGTCGGGAACGAACACGTCTTCGGCAACAACATCGTGACTGCCGGTGCCACCAAGGCCCAGCGTCTCCCAGTTGGGGATGATCTCGACCTGATCTGCCGGCATGTAGGCAAGAAGGGTCATCGGCTCGCCGTTGGGGTCAGTAATCACCTCCTCGCCATTCGTGACGTGTGCCAGAGTGGTTACGGACGTGGCGTGCATGCAGTTCGAGTTGAACTGAGTCCGGCCCGAGAGCCGGTAACCGCCGTCGACCTTGGTGGCGGTGCGATGCGGATGCCACGCACCACAGGTCACGGCGTCGGCGTCGCCCAGAATCTGCTCAGCGCCTTCAGCCGGAAGCCAGGCAGCGATCGAGTCGACCGTCATGGCCTGTGAGACGTTCCAGGCAGCGGAGGCGTCGGCCGTGGCGAGGACTTCGACGACATCCAGCCCGCTGACCGGATCGAGACCCCAACCGCCGAGCGACTTCGGCCTGAAGAGGCGGTACATGCCGGTTTGCTTGAGAGCGTCGACGGCTGCTGGCGTCAGCCGGCGGTCCTTTTCTCCCTGCTCGGCCTCGGCACGGAGCACGGGTGCGATCTCCCGGGCCAGTTGAAGGGGCTCGTGTGACTGTGCTTGGGTGAGTGCCATGTGACACCTCCTTGATTCGGTTGGGCCTCGAGGGCGCTGTGACTGAATTTGATTCTTGGGCTAGCGTTCCTCGTGGCGCAAGGACAAACATCCGAGCCATCGTGCCAACCGCCAGGCCCATGCGCGGACGGGGAGTAGGGTGCGGATGAGAGAGGTGGGATGAGAAAGGAGTGTCCGAGTGAGTACCGATGCCATTCGGCAGACCGCCTACAAAGTCCACCGGGCCACCAAGCGGCCGCTGCCGCGGCTCGGCGAGGATCGCAAGCGAGTTGTCTTCGTCGCTAGCGAGAGCGACTGGCAGTTCGAGATCATGGGACCGATGTATGTGTTCACGTGTGCGAACTTCGCGCTCGAACACTCCGGTTTCCCCGAGATGGGCTACGACATGGAGGTCGTCACGACCAGCGTTGGCGACACGTATGCGATCCCCGGCCTCAAGGTGACCACGGATCGTCACTTCAGCGAGCTCGAAGGGCCGGTGGATACCCTGGTCTTGCAACCTATCGACGAGCTTCTGCTGGAAAACCGCGAGGACGGCTTCATCGATTGGGTGAGGCAAGAAGCCTCGAGGGTCGAGCGGATGGTCGGAATCTGCCACGCAACCTACATCCTTGCTGAGGCAGGTCTCCTCGAGGGCCGATGCGCGACGACCCATTGGGCGTACGAGGAGCACTTCAAGAGTCGCTATCCCAAGACCAGGCTCGAGGCCGAGTCGATCTACTGTCGAGATGGCTCGATCTACACCTCAGCGGGTGCTACGGCCGGTCTCGATCTCTGCCTCGCGCTGGTCGAGGAGGACTTCGGAGTCGAGGTAGCACGCCTCGTCAGCAAGACACTCGTTCTTTACCTGAAGCGACCAGGCAATCAGGCACAGTTCAGCGTCCAGCTCCAGTCGCAACTCCCTGAGAGCACGAGAATGGCCGAGATTCAGTCCTACGTCTTTGCCAATCTCGACGGAGATCTACGGGTTCCGGTATTGGCCGAGCTTGCCTCGATGAGCTCGCGAAACTTCTCCCGCGTCTTCACGCGCGAGGTTGGTGTTGCGCCCGGAGAATTCGTCGAGCGAGCCCGTCTCGAGCGCGCTCGCCACCTGGTCCTGAACGAGACCCTGACTACCGAAGCTGTCGCGAGACGGTGCGGCTATCAGACGGCTGACGGCCTTCGTCAGGCGTTCGAGCGGACTCTCGGCGTTTCGCCAACCGGCTATCGAGCGCGCTTCGAAACAGCGAGAAGGTAGGGAAGTCAAACCTAGCGACTGGAGGGAGCCCGCCGGGAGCGCCCTCTCAGCTCAACAGGTCCGCCAAGAACGCCAACGTCCTCTCACCCGTCCCCTCATCGACCGGCACGATCGCGGCGTCGAGGTCGGTGAGCCCCAGGTCGGCCAGTTCAGCGATGCGAGTCTTCAGGGACTCCTCGTCGCCCAGCAGCGCGATGTCGGCCGGGCCCTCGACGCCTTCGCGATCCAGCATGGCGCGGTAGGAGGGC
>JANQPS010000996.1 GCA_028285365.1 Thermoanaerobaculia bacterium
GCGAGCTCGGACTTCGCCATGGGCCTCTATCTGAGCGCTCAGTGTCCTGCGACCCTCAGGGTGACACCAAGCGACATCGAGAGTCGAACGGCGCAAACCGCGCTTGGTGATCATCGGATTCGAGCGCAGCTCGAAGCTTGTCGCGTCTGGCCGCGAGCCCAGCTACCGGACGACTGGCTCGAGCCAGTGATCTCGGATGTGCCGACGCTCTTGATCACGGGTGATCTCGATCACGAAACACCGGCGACCTGGGCCGAGGACGTTGCCGGAGGACTGTCGAGATCGCTCTCGGTGGTGGTGCCGAACCTGGGCCACGGCCACTCGGACGCTCAGCAGAATTGCTACTGGACAGTCGTCGAGCAGTTCCTCGACGACCCTGCGCCGGAACAGCTCGACGTATCGTGCCTGGCCGAGAATGGGTCTATCCCCTTCTTCGTGCCCGATGACGTGGAGGAAGACCTCTCCATGTAGGTCATGCCCGTTAGGCTCAGGTCATGAAGAACCGCAAGCGAGCGCGCCTCGCGTATTCGACCGAGGTCGGGCCTCTCTGCCGCCGCTGCGGGGAGCCTCTCAGCGATTCTTGCTGCAAACAGCCGGCAAACGAGCCTGTACCGGACCGCATCGTCGCCAAACTGCGGATCGAAAAGTCGGGTCGCAAAGGCAAGACGGTCACGGTAGTCGACGGACTTCCTCGTAACGCTGCGTTCCTCAAGAAACTAGCCAAGGAGCTCAAGTCGGTCTGTGGCAGCGGCGGCAGCGCCGGCGACGAGCACGTCGAAGTCCAGGGTGACCACCGCGACCGGCTGCGCGACGTCCTGGCAAAGAAGGGTTGGCAGGTTCGCGGATAGGTTGTCGTCAGTCGACTAGATCCGACCTGGCTCGTACTGCATGGCGCAGGCGAGATTGCCTTCGGTGTCGCGAAACTGGATCATCGTGCCGACGGTTGGGATCTGTGTCGGAGGCAAGACGATCGTTCCTCCGGCGCGCGAGACGGCCTGCGATATCGCCTCGACGTCGGCCACCGAGATGGTGCACTCGAAGCCGTCCATTCCCTGGCCCTCCAGTCGAGGAGTCTGGCGTTTCTGTAGAGCACCGTGAATGCCGGGATCGTCTTCGGGGCCGGTGTTGACCAGATAGAAGTCTGGCGGTCCCCAGGCCTCGAAGCACCAGCCGAAGACGGCTTCGTAGAAGGTGCGTGCGCGCTCGACGTCGTCTGCGTGGATGGCGAAGTGAACGACGTTTGGGGCGGGTCCGGCGGTGGAAGTCGAGTCGGTGGGCATCGGGTGTCCTTTCTGGAGAAAGCCTCTGAGATCCACGAGGTCGGTAGCGCGAGGTGCCAAGACTAGGCGGTGAACGTTGTGGCGAGGTCACGAGATACAGTCAATTCATGGCGAAATCTCGCCAACCGTTTCTGGTGCGTTCGCTCGCTGCCGGCTACATGACGGGTGTCGAGCTCGATGAGCACACCCATTCGTGGCATCAGCTGCTGTTTGCAGCGCGTGGCGCGATGACCCTTCGGGTTCGGCAAGCCGACCAGCTGGGCGACTACGTCGTGCCGTCGACGCGCTCAGCCTGGATTCCCGCAGGCACGAGCCACCAGGTACGTATGGACGAGCCAGTCCAGATGCGAACCCTGTACTTCCCGCCGGAGTCCGGCTTGAGTCGGTGTGTCGGAACGCTCGACGTTTCGGCACTGCTTCGTTAGCTCATCCTGCATACGGTCGAGGTTGGCCTTCTCAGGCGCGACGACCCGGTGCACGTCGGGTTGGCGTGCCTCCTCGAGGACCGCATCGTTGCGGCGAGTGTGGCGCTGCCGCCGCTACCGCTACCGACCGACCCGCGGGCCGCGCGGGTCGCCGAGATCGTCTTGAAGCAGCCTCACAAGAGCCTCGGGCTGGACGAGCTGAGCTC
>JANQPS010001018.1 GCA_028285365.1 Thermoanaerobaculia bacterium
CGACGGCGACCGAGCCCCAGATCCAGACGAGGAGAGCGTCTCTTCTCGACCTCGCCGAGGTGTCGACCTCTGCCGACGACCTCAGGACGATCACTTGCCCCAGCGTCTCCGACGAAGGCCCGTCACTCACGATCGGACGGCTGAACATCCAGCTGTCGCCAATGCTGAGGCCTCGTCGACGAACGAAACTGTCATCGCCCTCCCGGCCGTCGAGGCGAACGCTCCAGGATTCGTCTACCAGCGACGGTTCACTCGCCACGAGCACGCGTCCCTCGAGATCGACCACGAGAGCGTCGAGGGACTCCTGTGAGCTCGCCGCCTCGTCGACGATTCTCTGGAGAGAGACTTCGAGGTCGTCACCGGCGCTCTCGAGCACCTCGGGGAGCACCAACGACGACAACACCAGAGCCTGGTTCTCGAGGTCGCTACGAGTATCGATCTGCGCCCAGCGCTCGGTCTGACGACTCACGATCAACGACGGCACGATGGCAGTCATCGCAAGCAGCAGCAACATGCCCAGAAACAGGCGCCCGGCGAATGATCGAGTCACGTGTTCGTTCCGACAGAGTCAGAGTTCTGAGATCGAAGAGTCCCAGGCCCAGAGAGTCCAGGCCAGTCTCGGTCGTGTGACGACCTTTCTCGTTCGACCATTCTTTCAGTCCGAGGAGACTTCAGTCGTCGCTGGCCTCATCTCGAAACGTATAACCCACCCCTCTCACGGTCTCGATGAGCTCTCGATACGGTTCCAGCTTCTGCCTCACCGACCGAATGTGGACATCGATGTTGCGATCGATGACAACTGCCTGCTCGCCAATCGCCTTGCTCACGAGCTGGTCTCTCGTGAACACCCGACCCGGATAAGAGGCCAGGAACTTGAGCAGCCGAAACTCGGTAGGCGTAAACGTCCGCTTCTCTCCGTCGACGGTCACTCGATGGCGATCCGGCTCGATGACCACCGCCCCCCTTTCGATGCGCTCGACGGACGGATCCGGGCTGTCGCTTCCGCGCCGCCTCAGGACCGCTCGGATCCGAGCGATGAGCTCCCGAGGACTGAAAGGCTTCTGGAGGTAGTCATCGGCCCCGACTCCGAGGCCCAGGACCACATCACTCTCCTCACCTTTGGCGGTGACCATGATGATCGGAATGTCGGCGGTCTCCGGTTTAGCCCGAAGGTGGCGACAAACATCGAGTCCATCGACCCCGGGCAGCAGGAGATCCAAGAGCACCAGGTCGGGTTTCTCGCGCTGAACGACCGACAGCCCGTCGGATCCGTTCGCGGCGGTGACCACTCCAAATCCTTCTCGCTCGAGGTTGAACTGAAGGAGCTCGAGAATGTCGGGCTCGTCCTCGATGACGACGATGCGCTCGCCGGTCATGGAAGTCCTCCACACCGCAGATGACGTGTCTCGCCACCTGCTTTGAGACGGTTACGGCCGCGCGAATCGAGGCCGATAAGGCAAACCTGTGAGCAGCGACCGTCGTAAGAAACTTGGGTTGCCCGACGACTCGGAGACCATGGTAGCGACTTGCTGCGGCGAGTGACCAAGTCAATCTGGCACAGGTGTTCGACGAATCGTCCCACAGCTGGGGCCGTGGACAAAAAAAGGCCTGGCTGGGGCAGCCAGCCAGGATAAGCAGGAACAGACGTGACGGAGATGGGGTGCCTGATCGGGCACCCCACCCGGTCTTCGGAATGCTTTTGGTGCTCGAGCTCCCCAGAAGTCCCGATCGAACCTCGATCTAACAAGTGACGTCCTTTCGCCAGCTCCGGAGTGCAAGTCGTGTGACTGACGAAGCTCATGGTCGTCTGGTCCGCCAAGGCCGCGGCCCCCAGAAGGGAGCCGCGGCTAGTGGGGACTGGAGTGCTCGGTCAGCCGCTTCCAGCCTCTACTGATCGCAGGGCAGACCCTGCAGGGTGTCAGCCGTGGTCTGGAAGAGAACACCAAGGTCGTTTCCGTAGTCGCGAGCCAGACCGTTGGTCGTGTCGCGAACGCGGAAGGTATAACCCTGGTCGGACAGACCACCAAAGAACGGCCAGTACAGACCGTTGATCACGCAGGCATCGAGGACCTTGCTGAAGACCTCGATGTTGTCTGGGCCGCCGGACTGGATAAAGAAGTAACCGGTATCCACGGTCAGCTTGACCGGAATCAGGTCTCCGCTCTCCAGGGCGTTCTCGAAGGTACCCGTGACCGCGAAGCGATCACCGGCACCGACGCAGAGTGCCACGTTGGGATCACAGAGCGACGTATCGCCGGTGTCGATGGGGTCGTTCTCGTTGCCCCCGCCGCCACCGCCACCGCCGCCCTCGGCGGTGAGCTGAACCGTACCGCTAGCGTTGGAGCCACCGAGGCTGACTGTCATGCCGTCCGGGCTGCCGCTGAACGGCACGCTACCGGCTGCAAAACCCGCTCCGGAGAAGCTAGCGTTGAGATCCGTACCACCGATGGAAGCACCCGAGGGAGTGCCGGCTCCACCGGCGATGATCCAGTAGGTGAGGGTTCCGCCATCCGTGCGGAAGCCCGCCAGGCCTTCGGCGCCACCACCCGAGATGACAGCACCGAAGTCGTCCGCAGTCGCCGGCACGATTGCAAGAACCGCAAGGACGACCGAGAGTCCGAAAATCTTCTTCATGGTTTTCGTATTCCTTAGTTTTCTCAGTGAGTCCTAGTCGGCTCAGTTGGTGGTACCGAGGCCCCAGTCCCAGTTGATCCACTCGGCTGAGGTCCAGTACTCACTCCGGGTGTCGCAACCACGGCCACCACTGCTCGGAGCGAGAAGTGGCTGAACGCGGTTGAGGGAGTTGGAGTGAAAGACGCTGCCCGCGACGACACCGGTGATCGGCACGTTCGACGGACCGTCATCAGCGTTCTCGACGACTGCGTCGACGTTGATTCCGCCGGCCTGGTCGACGAGAGCCTGGGACGCGTCTCCGTTGACGTCGACACCAAACTGCATCGGATCGAGAATCGCCCAGTTCTGACCCTGGACGGCGGTACCACGACGCAGCACAACACCGTCAGCGTCGTTCGCCTTGCGCGCGGCACACAGGAAGTTCGACACCGTGGGGTTCGAGCGCGGCAAGAGGTCGTTGTCCGGATCTTCGTTGTCCGCCTCGATGCAACGGTCGTGAGCACCCTCGAGCGAGCCCGGGGGAACCGCGTTCTGAACCGCGCACACCTTGTCGACAGTGCCGACCCAGCCAGAAGTCCAGTCGAGCGTGTCGTCCTCGTTGTTGAGGCCGACCAGGTAGCTCGCGTTGGCGGTGCCGCCGAAGAACTCGAAGCCGTCGTCCTGACCGTTGGTGCACTGCAGGTGCTCCAGAACCGTCCCGGAGCCGGTGCCCTGGAGGGCGATGCAGTTCAGCTGATCTTCAGCGGTGAAGTTGAAGCCAGCAAACTCGACGATGTTGTAGCGCATGATGCCACTCGAGTCGGCGTTGTTGCTGCCACCGTAGGTGCCGGAGTTGCCTTCGCCCTCGGGCGTACCGATGTTGACGACCGCAAACCCGTTGAGGTGGATACCCCCGAAGTCACCCGTGCGGCGATCCGGCCGGCGCTGGTCGGAGGTGTAGCGGCAGGGCAGCAGGTTGGTG
>JANQPS010001019.1 GCA_028285365.1 Thermoanaerobaculia bacterium
TTCGGCCGGGCCGCCGACGAGGTGGGCATCCCAGACCTTCTCGAAGAGAGTGCGTGGAGTAGCGGTCATTGTGGATTCTCAGTTCGGTCGAACCGGTCCGGCACCCGCGAGAGTTGCCGGAGCGCCTTCGCCCGCCGTGTACTTGGTGCCCAGCGCTGCCAGCATGCGGTTGAGGGCCGCCATGTACGCCTTGGCGCTCGCGACGATGACGTCGGCGTCGGCGCCGTATCCGCCGAAGATGCGACTCTCCGAGCCGGCACTTTCGATACGGACGGTCACTTCGCCGAGTGCGTTGATGCCTTCGGTGACGCTGTGGACGTTGTACTCGAGGAGCGTGTTCTCGGCGTCGACCACCCGGTCGATCGCCCGAAACGCGGCGTCCACGGGCCCGGTTCCGACTCCGGTCATCACGTACTCCTGACCGTTGGCACCCTGGATGCGAACCGTGGCGGTGGGGATGCTCGGGCGACCACACGTCACCTGCAGCTCCTCGATCGTGAAGATCTCTTCGGGGCTGAGCAGCTCCTGATTGGCCAGGGCCTGCAGGTCGGCGTCGGTGACGTTCTTCTTCTGGTCAGCCAGTCGCTTGAAGCGGAGGAACGCTTCGGCCAGCTCTTCGCGTGTGAGCTCGAAGCCGAGCTCCTCGAGCCGGACCTTGAGTGCGTGTTTCCCGGAGTGTTTGCCCAGGACGAGCTTGCTCTGGGTGAGACCCACGGTCTGCGGGGTCATGATCTCGTAGGTCCGCTGATCCTTGAGCATGCCGTCCTGGTGAATGCCTGCCTCGTGAGCGAAGGCGTTCTCACCGACGATCGCCTTGTTGCGCGGAACTCCGATTCCCGTGTAGTTGGCGACCAGGCGACTGGCGCGCACGAGCTCGGTCGTGTTGATGCGCGAGCTGATCTCGTAGAGTGCTGGCCGGGTGTGCAGCGCCATCACGACTTCTTCGAGAGCCGTGTTGCCGGCGCGCTCGCCGATGCCGTTGATAGTGACCTCGGCTTGCCTCGCGCCGCCTTCGATGGCGCCGAGAGTGTTGGCGGTGGCGAGACCGAGATCGTCGTGGCAGTGCGCCGACCAGATGACGTCTTTACCACCGGGTGTGCGCGCGATCAGCTCGGCGAAGAGGTCTCGATACTCGATGGGTGTCGAGTAGCCGACCGTGTCCGGGATGTTCAGCGTGGTAGCCCCCTGGTCGATGGCGATCTTGCAGACCTCGACGAGGAAGTCCACTTCGGAGCGTGTGGCGTCTTCGGGGCTGAACTCGATGTCGTCGCAGAGGCTGCGCGCATGACCGACCATGTGCTCGATCTGACTGAGCACCTGCTCGCGCGTCATGGCCAGCTTGCGTTCCATGTGCAGGTCCGAGGTGGCGAGAAAGGTGTGGATCCTGGGTTTGGCCGCGTGCTGAACAGCTTCCCAGGCTTTGTCGATGTCCTCGCGCCAACACCTGGCCAGACCCGCAACGATCGGTCCACCTTGGGTGCCGACCTCGGTTGCGATCCGGCGAACGGCCTCGAGATCGTCGGGGCTCGCGGCGGGAAACCCGGCTTCGATGACGTCGACCCCGAGGGTCGAGAGCTGCCTGGCGACTTCGAGCTTTTCCGCACTCGTCATGCTCGCGCCGGGAGATTGCTCTCCGTCGCGAAGAGTCGTGTCGAAGATGCGAACGTGATTCTCGAGAGAGTTGGCGGGGGAGTGGCTGTCGGTGCCTCGGGGTTCGGCTGCCATGGTTCCTGTTTCCTTTCGGTTGGATGCTCGAGTCCGGGGGCGGGAGGCATCGGCTCGAAGGTTGTGGGGCTGACCCTTCTGTTCAGTTCGAGATATGGAGGTCTAGACCTCTTTGGCGTCGAGGAACGGCATCATGGCCCGGAGTTCTTTGCCGACCGACTCGATCGGATGGTCGTGCTCCTTGGCCCTGCGCCCTTCGAAGTTCGCGCGGCCGGCCCGGTTCTCGGCGATCCAGTTCTTGGCGAACGTGCCGTCCTGGATCTCGTCGAGCGTCTTGTCGATGACGGCTCTGACCTCGTCGGTGATCAACTGATCACCGACGTGATAGCCGCCGTGCTCAGCGGTGTCGGAGACGCTGTACCACATGTAGCTCAGGCCACCCTGGTACATCAGATCGACGATCAGCTTGAGCTCGTGGAGGCACTCGAAGTAGGCGACCTCCGGCTGGTAGCCGGCGGAGACGAGCTTTTCGAAGCCGGCGCGCACCAGGGCAGCAGCGCCGCCGCAGAGCACCACCTGCTCACCGAAGAGATCAGTCTCGGTCTCCTCGGCAAAGGTGGTTTCGATCACGCCCGCGCGCGTGCAACCGATCGCCCTGGCGTAGGCGAGTGCCAGGTTCTTGGCGTTGCCAGAAGAGTCTTGATGCACTGCGAGGAGTCCTGGAGTGCCGGCTCCTTCGGCGAAGACTTCACGGACTCGATGGCCAGGCGCCTTGGGAGCGACCATGGAGACGTCGATGTTCTCCGGAGGCACGATCTCGTCGTAGCGGATGTTGAACCCGTGAGCGAACATCAGGGTGTCACCAGGTTCCAGGTTCGGTTTGATCTCGTTCTCGTAGAGATCTCTCTGGACGGTGTCGGGTGCCAGGATCATGATCACGCTGGCGCGTGCCGAGGCGTCGGCGGCGC
>JANQPS010001034.1 GCA_028285365.1 Thermoanaerobaculia bacterium
GCGAGGGACTCAGGGCAGGCACCCCAACCAGTCTCCGCAGGCGGCGACCGCTTCCGCGAGCTGAGCCGGTTGGTTGAAGTAGTAGTGCGTGGCACCGTCGATCTCGACGAGCTTCTTGCGCTCGTGTGGAATGGCATCGTAGAGCCGGTGGGTGTGCGACGGTGTGCAGGCGTCGTCCGCCAGGTTGCCGATGACCAGTGTCGGCACCGAAGTCCGAGCGGCGCAGTCGACACCGTCGCCGTTGGAATGATCGTAGCTCCACTGCGACATCCAGCTGCGCAGCGTAGAGAAACGTGCGAGCCCCACCGGGCCGTCGTTGACCACCCTGGGATCGCCCAGATAACACCAGCCAGGTCGCCGTTGGTTGGGATCGACGGCCGGATCCAGCCAGCGCGGATCGGCCATGGTGCCGTGGGTGGTAAAGCAGTGCTCGCGCTGACCATTGGGGGCATCCTCGAGATCGTGGAGTCGCTGCTGAACCCAGGATGTGATGCGCCGATTGCGTTCGATCTGTCGGTTTCGGTAGCGCTCTAGAAACTCGGCATCGTAGGGCGGCTGGTTCGGATTCCCCGGGTCGTAGAGATTGAGCTTTGGGTCCCTTTCGAAGGGCTTCGACTCGTCCAGGATCGACGCATCCATCCATTCGGTCAGCGTCCCGGCACGTGAGATGTGCGCCGCGAGCAACAAGATCCCGTCCGCAGGGATCAGGTCGGCGGCAGTGAGATCGAGTGGCTCTCCGGCGGGCGTGTGGGTGAGCCTCGGCTGCTCGGCTTCCGACTGGTAGAACAGCGAGAGCGACCCGCCGCCGCTCCATCCACCCAGGATCACCCGGTCATAACCGAGGCGCTCCTTGCAGTAGCGAATTCCAGCTCCGAAGTCGACGACGCACTTCTCCATGATGAGAGCGGTGTCGTTGCCTCGGAACCGCGTGTTGGCATAGACACAGTGATGTCCGGCACGCGCCAGTGCGGTCACCATGGGTAGGTAGGCGCCACCGCCGATCGGATGCGAGAAGACGATCACCTGTTTGGGATCGGGACCGGCGGAGCGGTCTTTGGGCACGATCTGCATCAGCTCGCAGAAGACGAGGTCTTCCGCTCCGGCATACGTGTCCTTGAAAGGGTTGTCCTCCTTGAAGACGACGCCGTGGGGAATGCGCTCGATCTCGAGCGGCTCGTGAGCTTGCATCAGAAGTTCCTCAGTCGAAGCGCAGAGTCGGCAGTTTGGCCTCGATCTCCGCGCGCTGATCCGCCCACTGTTTCGGCAACGCGAGAGTCGAACCGAGCTCCTCGAGCGGTTCGTCCACGGTCCAGCCCGGATCGAGGTTCGAAAACTCGATGTTGATGCCACCGGGCTCCGTCATGTACATCGAGTGAAACCACTTGCGATCACGCAGATCCGTCAGGATCGCGCCCGCGCCGCTGAGCACCCGCCACAACATCTCCATCTGTTCCTTGCTCTCGACCGTAAAAGCGACATGGTGGATCCCGCCCAGGCCCCAGTGCCCCCACGGGAGATCAGCGCCGTCGAGCAGGTCGAGGTAGCCACTACGCCCCTGATCAGCGAACGCCAACCGGGTTCGCCGGCCCTCAGTGCCGACCACCTCGGCCTGAAGCAGCCCGGTAAAGAACTGAAGCGTGAGCTCCGGGATGCGCGAGATGATCGTGGTCGAGTGAAAGCCGCGGACCTTGTGAGTGTCGTCGAGATCGCCCAGAGCCGGCGGATCGCGTTCGTCGTCGTGCTCGATCAACTCCGACGGAATTCCCGAAGGATCGACGTAGCCGAGCACCTGCTCACCAAACCGCTCATCGCGGCGCTCGCAGCTGAGCCCGTGCGCCTCCAGACGTCTCTGCCAGAAGTCCAACGAGCCCCGCGGCACCGAGAACGCCACGTCGCTGATGGTTCCCCTGCCACGTTTCCATGGCGGCAGCGGCACGTTCTCGAAGAAGAAGTTGGTCATGATGGTGCCGGCGTTACCGTCGTAGTCACCGTAGAAGAGGTGCCATTGGTCGGCGGTCTCGTGGTTGATGGTCTTCTTCACCCGCCGTAGTCCCAGCACCTTGGTGTAGAAGTCGTGATCCTTCTGGCCGTCCGTAGCGGCGCCGGTGATGTGGTGGAGGCCTCGGACCCAGGTCATCGCTCTCTCCTCTCGCAAGATGAAGGTCGCGCTAACTTACCCTGGAAGCCACGGTGGAGTGCAATCCACTCGAGGTCCGAAGAACGGATCACCAGAAAGAGTGGCGGTTTTGCCTCGATTTGTCGTCTACCAAGACAGAGGGCAGGCCAAGACACAACGAACGTCGCAGCCTTCGACCCAACTGCAGCGAGTGAGACCCACGTCAGGACCGAACCGTCTTGAGATCAGCGGAGGAGGCACCGATGACTCGACGAACACCAAGGCAGACCAGCTCAGCAGCGCTGGGACTTCTTCTGGCCCTCGTGCTCCTGGCGACTGCGGCGCGCCCGGCTGATGCCCAGCTCGAATGGCGGCTCGAGAGCGGCGCGACGCACACGTTCGCCTCGCACGACGAGGCGATTCGCTTCCTCGCGAGCGCCGAGGTCACGTCGATGGTCCGGCTCGAAGTGGGGGTTACGCGGCCTTACCGAATCACCTTGGAGCAGGATGGCGTCGTGGCCCGAGCCGTCTTTCGCATCGGCAACACCGAACACCAAGCCCACCACTCTCTGGCACCCGTGCGTGACTCCTACGACTTCGAGGTTGCCGCCTATCGGTTGGCGCGGATGCTCGACCTCCCCTACGTTCCGCCGGCCGTGCAGCGGACCATCAGGGGAGTCGAAGGAACCGTTCAGCTCTGGGTCGAGGGAGCCCTGACCGGTACTGAGGCGATGTCCCAACGGACCTCGCTGACCGCAGTGACGCGACGCGAGCGCCAACGCAATCTCATGCTCCTGTTCGACACACTCGTCAACAACATGGATCGCCATCAGGACAATCAGCTGTTCGACACTTTCGGTCGCATCTGGTTTATCGACCACACCCGAGCCTTCAGGGCATCCGCGACTCTGCGCGAGCGCGAGCGATTGCCGGTCATGCCGCTGACCTTTGTCGAAAAGCTCGAAGCCCTGGACAAGCAACGACTGCGTGCAGAGCTGGGCGAGCTCCTGACGTCTGGGGAGCTCAAGGCGCTCTACCAACGTTCACGAATGCTCGCCAAGCACCTCAGGCGCGCGCTCCGTCAAACCGAGCAGAACGACACGCTGATCGCGGCGCTGCCCGACGCTCGAAGACCGCTCGGCGCACTCGCGCTCGCCTCACACGACTGACCCTCGATCGGCGAACCGCCTCACGGGCGGGCGATCCGGCCGCGACTCGGGCCTACTCCTCGATGCCCAGGAGCTCGACGTCGAAGAGCAAGACGGCGTCGGGGCCGAACTTCGAGCCGGGCCGGATGTTCTTTCCGTAGCCGAGATCCGGCGGGACCGCGATCTTCCACTTCGAGCCCACACTCATCATCTGCAGCGCCTCGGTCCAGCCTGAAATCACTCCGCCCACCGCGAAGACTGCGGGCTGACCGCGCTCGACGGAGCTGTCGAATACCGTGCCGTCGATCGTCGTGCCCGTGTAGTGCACCCTGACTCGATCAGAAGCGGTCGGTTTGGCACCGTCGCCCGTTGTGATGACCTCGTACTGCAAACCACTGTCGGTCGTCTGGACCTCGGGACGTGCGCCGTTTTCTGCGAGGTACTTGTCTCCGAGCTCGCGGTTCTTCTGCGACTCTTCTTCGATCATCTTCGTCTGGGCCATGCGCAGTTGGTTCTGCAACTCGTTCATCACCTGCCCCATCTGAGCATCGTCCAAGAGCAGCTCGTTACCCGTGCCCTCTTCGAGCCCCCTGCGAATCATGTCGAGGTCCAGAGTGATGCCATTGGCCGCAAAGGTTCGAGCGAGGTTGACACCGATGCTGTAGCTGGCCTTCTGCTCGAGGGTCAACTCCTCTGCCTGCGCCTGTGGCGCGCAGAACGTCAGCAGAGACGCACATGGGACGAGCAGAGCGACGAGCAAGACACGCTGAATGCGCGGGTGAGTGGTGCTCGAGGGCGAGCGGGCAAAATCGCAGGAATCGGGAAAAGAGCGCATGGAATCTCCGTAGAGGTGCTATCTGTAGGTGCAACGTCTGCAGTCGTCGTTTTCGATGTAGACGTGTGCGATGTAGACGTGTGCGACGTAGACGTGTGCGATGTGACGGTGATGTCGTGGTTCAGTGCCGACGCGAGAGTGTCGGCGGTGGTGCCAGGGAACAGTCGTCGGTCGCCGCGCGGGACCGATAGCCCACGAACCGTAGCAGTCCGGTCAACAAGGAGGCACAAACTACTGGTCGGGTCACGCTTCTGGACCTTGGCCTGCATCGCCCGAAGCAGAGACAGAAAGACAGAGACAGGAAGACAGAGACAGGAAGACAGAGACAGGAAGCCAGAGACCGGACAGAGACGAAGAGACGAGAATCGTGGATTCAGTCCTCCTGATCGCCTTCTGAGCCCCTACTGATCGGTGTGCGCAGCGAACGAGGCAGCGGCAGATGCGTAGCGATCATACGTCAGCTCCTCAATGCGATCGATTTCCGCCGGCCGGAATCTATCCGGCACGAACACCGTTCTGTCGAGAACCAACCAGCCGGTCACTCCTCGGAAGACTCCCGTCACCCGCGACGGGCGACGCAGCACCCGCAGGTCCTGACGTTCGGTAGGATGACTTAGGAGGCATTGTCCCATGGAGAGATCCACCGTTCTTCCGAAGCTCATCGCGCTGACCACCGCTGCGGCCCTCGTCCTGACGCTTGCCCCGGCCGGTCTGGCCGCGTCGAGCGTTTCGGCTGTGAGCCTCAGCGAGGCCGGCCTCGACGACGACAAGAAGAAGCGCAAGCAGCGCGGCAAGGTGGTCAAGGCCACGGTCGTCCAGTCGGAGGCGCCTGCCGATGCGGAAGAAACGACGGCAGCCGAACCGGCACAGGTCGAAACCACGGCGTCGCAGCCAGAGGCAGTGGCTCCAGCCACCGAGCCGGAGCCATCGCGACGCGAGCGCCGCGCGGCCAAGCGCGAGGCCAAAGCAGCGGAGAAAGCCGAGCGGGCCGAGCGCGAAGCCGAAGAGGCGAGCCGCGCCCGAGCGGCCACCACAGCTGAGGCGGCGCCTGCCGAGGTGACCCAGTCAGCAGCGCCGGCGACCAGCTCACCGCGTGCTACCCCGTCGGCCGCCCCGACGACTACTGCAGCCGCACCAGCGGCTCGCGTGGCGTCCGATCGTCCGACGGCCCGCACCTCCGACCCGACCTTTCGCGAGCGAATCCAGGTCCGGGAGGTCCTGCTCGACGTCCTCGTCACCGACAAGAAGGGCAATGTGGTCACGGGTCTCGGCCCTGAAGACTTCATCGTGGAGGAAGGTAAAGACGTGCGCGAGGTGACGAGTACTCTCTTCTACGGCGCACCGGAAGAGCTCGCGGCCTCCGGTCAGGAGGGAACAGCTCGCTCCGACCGCTACTTCATTGTCATGTTCCACGATCAGAAGCAGGCCGCAGGCTTTCTGACCGCCGCACAGCTGGACGCGGGACGCTGGACCAGAAAGTGGATCGAGAAGGAGCTGCTTCCGAACGATCAGGTCGCGGTCGTTGGGTATGACGTCAGGCTCAAGATCTACCAGGACTTCACTCGCGACCGCCAGCTTCTCTCGCAGGCGGTCGAGGCCGCCGCACGCGGGAAGAAGGAGCCAGATCGTTGGACCTCGCGCTCGGCTCCAGAGATCGATCCGAACAGCCCTTCGTTGCTGCTCAACCTGCCCACCGGCAAGACGCTCGCCAAACAGACGCGCAGAATCCAGAGTGCACTGACCGTGCTCGCCAACGCCGCTGAGGGCATCATCGGTCGCAAGAACCTGATGATGTTCAGCGTCGGCTTCGGAACCGTCGATCAGATTGGTGTCTATACCCCGGATCCGCGCTACTACGAGCCCATGAGACAGTCGCTGAACAACGCCAACGTGGCGGTCTACGCCATCGATACGCTGGGCGCGCGACGCGGCATACCGAGTGGCCGCGACATCAACGACGCGCTGAGCAACATCGCCAACGAGACCGGCGGCCACTACTACTCGACGTTCGCCAACGTCGCGACACCGTTGCGCCAGGTCGCGAGCGACAATCTCGGCTATTACCTCATCTCGTACGAAAGTGAGTTCGAGACGGGAACGAGCGGCTATCGCAAGGTGGACATCAAGACTCGGGACAAGAGCCTCAGGGTTCGCGCCCGAACCGGGTACCGCTACGGCACGCCGCGAGGAGTGCCACAAACCTCTTCACCCTAGAGAGATTCTGAGCGGGGCCACTCTCGTCAACCGAGGGGTACCCGCGCGATGCCGACGCAGTAGAGGCCATCATGGGGGAGCAACCTGGATCACCGAGATACCCGGACACGGGTCTCGGCTTGCCTCCACATCTCAAGGCGCGCCTGCACGCGGCCTGTACCGTGCTGAAGATGCAGCCGGCCGAGCTCATCGAGCGGGCCATCGACCGGGACCTCGCCAACCTCCCGGCGGACAAACTCGAGCTCATCGATCGCATCGCCGCGTCTCTGGTCGTGAGCACGGACTTCGACATCGGCAAGCGGGACCCATAGGGCAAACCTTGGGCTTGCCCAGTGACCACAATCGAACCACTCATTCTCGATCTTCTCGAGAGCCTGGCGACTCGGCCGCGGCCGTACGACGAAGTGATGGAAGGATGGCGCACGTCGTGCCCGCAACTTCCGGTCTGGGAAGAGGCCAACGCGCGGGGTTTCATCGACCGTTCCGTGACGATGATCGGGCTCACTGAGGCAGGACGAGCACACCTCCTCGAGCACCGATTACAGAGACAGCCTGACCCAAGCGGCTAGAAGCGGGGCAGAGACGCAGGGCCGAGACTGCCTCGGGGTGTGAAACGGATCCGACCAACCGAGCCCTAGGTCCACACGGAGTGT
>JANQPS010001044.1 GCA_028285365.1 Thermoanaerobaculia bacterium
GACCGAGGCCCCCGATCAAGAGAGCGACGAGCGCCATGGCTGAGAGCAGGAGGCTGAGCGTCGCCTGGCGGCTCAATGTCTGGGCCAATCGTGCCTCCATGGTCGCAAAGTCGGCTGGGGCGACGGACGGATCGACGTCAGCAACGGTCCGCCGAAGTGTCGGGATCAGAGTGTCGAGCGGGATGGCCGACGACAGCACGAACGACATGCTGCGAGGCATCGGCGTCTGTGCGTACGGCAGGTAGATGACCGGTGGGGCGGCGCGATCGAGTCCGAAGATCCGTTCGTTCTCGACCACCCCGACCACGGTGGCCCACTCGCCGATCGCTGTCTTGACTCGACGGCCGACCGGATTTCCCTCGAAGAAGCGCTTCGCCAGTTCCTGATTGATGACGGCTACGTGGGCCTGGGACGAATCGTCGCCGCTCTCGATGACGCGACCCGACTGTGCCGGGATGGCCGCGACGTCGAAGTAACCCGGTGTCGTCATGCGGACAGCAACGGTCTCTTGAACCTCTGCGCTCGCGCGATCAGGGTCGGCGCCTTCGACGGTCAGGTTCATGTTCCACCCTTCCTGGAGAGGAAGCCGCTGTATCGAGCCGACGGCCTCGATCCCGGGTACGGCCAAGACAGCCGTCTCGACTCTCTCGATGAAGCTGATGGCCTGATCCGACGACTCGAGCGCGGATGGCACCTGGAGCCTGAAGCCGGAGACTTGATCGACGCGAAACCCAGGCTCGACTTGTCGGAGCTGTAGGACGTGCTGACTGATCAGGGTGGCTCCGAGGACAACGACGACCCCGAGTGTGATCTCGGTGAGAACGAGTGTCCTCTCGAGGTTCCTGGAGCGCGACCTCGAACCGGTTCCGCGGCCACCGAGGAGGTCGACGCCTGGTCTTGCGGCGCGCAGCGCCGGGAGTGCTCCCAACAGGAGACCGGCAAGGACGGCAAATCCCAGCGCTGCAGGTGCCATATCGAGACCGTACTCGAGCGGCTGCAGTCTCAGGGTCTGTTCGGGCAGCAGCCGAGGTAGCAAGCCCGAACCCACTCCGCCCAACACGAGACCGGTGGCGCCGGCTGCCAGTCCGAGCAGGAGGGACTCCGCGAAGACGTGTCCGACCAGTCGTCGCGGCTGCGCGCCCAGCGCCCTGCGAATGGCCAGCTGCCTCCGCTGGCGCATCGCCCGCACCAGCTGCAGGCTCGAGACGTTGGCACACGCGATCAGCAGTAGCAGTCCTACGGTGAGCCAGACAGCCAGCAGAGAGCCGCGAAAGTCGCCCACGACCTGGTCTCTGAGCAGCTGAACGGTGGCGCCTTTGGCTTTGTCGTAGTCAGGGGGGTAGTCGTAGGTCTCCGACAGAGCTTGGCCGAGTTCGTGAGCCCCCGTCTTTGCAAGTGTCAGCGATGTGGACTCGTCGAGTCGGCCGATGAGCTGATAGGAGTGATCGAGTTTGTAAGACTCCTGTGACGAGTCCAGAACCTCCGGAACCCAGAGTTGGGAGCGCCCGAACGGCGCTTCGAACCCCTGTGGCATCACGCCGACGACGACGTGAGGTCGTCCGGAGAGACTGAGGGTGGTGTCGCCGACGTCGGGCCGTCCGAGCTCGGTCCACAGCGGCCAGCTCAGGACAGCGATGCTCTCTGATCCGGGAGATCCGTCGCTCTCCTGAAACACTCGACCTTGTTCGGCAAGCGCCCCGAGAACCTCGAAGTAGCTTGCGGTGACGCCTGCGGCCTTCAGGAGCCTCGCTTCACCGTCGAGTGCAAGAGTGAGCTCGACCGGCGTGACACTGGCCGCCACGCTCTCGTAGCCCCGGAGCCGTTCCGCAGCGAACTCGAACTCGCTCAGTGACCAGTCGCCGGGTGACCAGAAGGTCACGATTCGGTCTGACTCCGCGTAGGAGAGCGGGTTGATCAGCAGCGACTTGACCGCGCTGAGCATGGTGAGATTCGAGCCGATGCCCAGTGCGAGCGTCAGCACGACCACGAGGGTGTAGCCGGGGGCGGCACCGAGACGACGCGCGGCTTGGAAGAGTTCCTTGACGACGACCTGGATCATCGAATCGCCTCCCGATTCCAGAGTGCGGTAACTGCTGACATGCTGTGCCCTCGGCCGGCCGCGCTGCTGCCATCTCAGCCGCAAGGCGGGGCCCACGGTCCTGGCGACTTCGAGCAGGAGTCGTGACGTGGTGCCCACGGATCCGTGCCGGTCACGCCAGACGGTCACCTCCTCGCTGAGGTCTCCCAGGATCTGCTCGGTGTACGCAGCCGGGAGCAAAAGGCCCAAGACGGTCTGACACCACCTCGGAAGGTCCCTCTCCGAGCGACCGGAGTCACCGTGTGGGCGCATCGAGTGCGGCTCCTCGCCAGAGTCGATCGAGACCCCGGCGCCAATCGACGAGAGACGACACGCCGGCGCCCGTGGGAGCGAACAGGCGTCGTGAACGGCCGCCGCGTTCGGCGCGCGGCTGCGTCATCCAGGATCTGACGAGGCCTGCTGCTTCCAGGCGGTCGAGCGCTGAGTAGATCGCGGCCAGGGACAAAGACGGTCCACTGCGTCGTTCGAGCTCGCGACGAATCGAAACGCCGTAACCCCCTTCATCCTCCGAAGAGGAGAGGTGATGACAGATCAGCAGTACGAGACGATCGTTGTCTGACGGCATGCGCTCGAGCCATTTATTCCAGATTCAAGAAGAAATACGTTCGAGCTGCGAAGAAGGTTGCGCGAGGAGCTGAGGATCGCCAGTCCCGTGGCTCGGCTGCCTGTGGAACCAACAAATCGCCGATCGGTCGGGCCACCCCTCCGCAAGGCTGTTTTTCTGCGCGCAAGTCCATGTGGTTAAACGAGATAGACTCGCGCGCCATGGACATTGAGGAGACGTCTGCCAGCGGTCCCGAGGTGCGTGACTACGTGGCGATCTTTCTGGTCAGCGCCACGATCATGGTCTACCAGATTGCCCTGACCAGAGTTCTGAGCGTCGTGGTCTGGTACCACTTCGCCTTTCTCGCGATCTCGCTGGTCATGTTCGGGCTCGGCCTGCCCGGCGTCTGGTTCGCTCTGAGCCAGCGTCCACTACGGTATTTGCCAGGCCTACTCCTCGTGAGCGGCCTGACGGTTCCCGCGTCAATTGCTCTGATCGTGGGAACCACGAGTGGTGTCTCGGTACCGCAGATCGTTCTCTACGTCCTGCCCGCGACCCTCTCGCTGGGCGCTGCCGTGTGCCTCATCCTGATCAAGGCGACCGGGCCAGCGATCACGAAGATCTACGGCGTCGATCTTCTGGGCGCTGGCCTTGGCGCGATGGTCGTGATTCCGCTGATGCACATCGTGCCCACACCGCAGTTGGCTGCGGGGACGGGCTTCCTGCCCTTGATCGCGCTTTCGCTCTATCGCGGAGTTCTAGGTCGCGTGGGTCTCGTCACCTTGGCGATCGTCGTCGCTCTCGTCCTCCAGGGTGGTCTGTTCAAGGTCACGCGGTCCAAGTCGTACGACGAGACGGAGCTCAAGCCGCTCTACGAGAAGTGGTCACCCACGGCTCGCCTCACGGTCTTCGACGAGAGTTTCTTCTTTCTCCAGAACCACGAGGCCGGGTTTTCGTGGGGGCGAGGCGACGCGTTTCCAGAGGAGCGCGCGGTCAAGCAGTACTGGCTAGAGCAGGACGGCAACGCCGGCACGCCGATAACCGAGTTCAGCGGCGACCTCGAGAGCGTCGAGCACCTGCTGTACGACGTCACCACCGCGGCCTACCAGATTCGTGAGCCCGAGTCGGTCGCGATCATTGGCGCGGGAGGCGGTCGCGACATTCTCTCGGCGCTCTTGAGTGGCGCCACCGACGTGGACGCGGTGGAGATCAACGGACACACCATTACAGCGGTGTCGGACCGCTTCGGCGGGTTCTCGGGCGAGATCTACCGTCAGCCGGGCGTCAACGCCGTCGTCAACGAGGGTCGTAGCCACCTGACCTACTCGGACAAGCGCTTCGACATCATCCAGATCTCGCTGATCGACAGTTGGGCTGCCAGCGCGGCAGGAGCATTTGCGCTGGCCGAGAACAACCTCTACACGATGGAGGCGTTCGAGCTCTACCTGGACCGGCTCAGCGACGACGGCATTCTGTCGACGAGTCGATGGTCGGTCGAGAGTCCGCGGCTGATCGTCCTGGCGAAGGCGGCCCTCGAGTCGGTGGGAATCGAGGAGCCAGGACTGCACATGGCCGTGGTGCACGCGAGCCGTATCGCGTCGCTCTTGGTGTCCCGCTCGCCGTTCACGGCAGACGATCTCGCCCAGCTCGACGCGGTTTGCGAGGCTCGAGGTTTCAGGAGGATCTACCCGGCCGCGGGTCAGCTCGGCTCGGCCGCGATGCTCGACTCGTACGTCGACAGCCTGACGAAGCGTCTCAACGACCTCGGTCTCTACGTCGATCCCCCAACCGACGACAAACCCTACTTCTTCCATGTGCTGTCGCCGTTCAGTGGTCGCAAGCTCGACAGTGTCCTCGGCGGCGGTTTGCCGTTCAACCTCACCTCTACGATCGTGTTGCGTCAGGCGATGATCTGGATCGGCATCATGGCCCTCCTGATGTTCATGCTGCCGTTCGTGCTGGGCCGGCGCGGAAGCGGTGAGCGTGACCCGCTGGGTCACATGGCGAGGGCCAGCGGCTACTTTGCCGCGATCGGTGGGGGTTTCATGCTGTTCGAGAACCTACTCGTCCAGCGGTTTGTGCTCTATCTCGGCCACCCCAGCTACGCCACCACGGTCATCCTCGCCACCCTGCTGATCGGAATGGGCGTCGGTTCGACCTATGCGGAGGAGTTTGGACTCGACCGCCTGCGGCGGGTGGGTCTCCTCGTGCCCGCAGTTCTCCTCGTGCTCGCCGTCGCGCTGCCTAGACTGTTCGACACGACACTCGGACTCCCACTCGCCGTTCGTATCCTGATCAGCTGTGCCCTCCTGGTCCCCACCGGCGCCATGCTCGGGTTGTTTTTCGCGTTGGGAATGCTGCGCTTCGGCGATCGCTCCAAACCCTGGTTCTGGGCGATCAACGGCGTCTTCGGCGTTGTCGCGAGCGTCATGTCGCTGGCCCTCTCGATGGAGCTGGGCTACACCGCAGTCGGGGTCGTGGCGGCCGCGGTGTATCTCGTCGCGTGGGGATGTTTGAGAGGGAAGATGGCGGAAGCCGCCGCCACATAGGGGCGCTTCTGGATCTGTAGCTCGAGGAGCTGCCTCAGCCGGTCGGCTGCGTTCGAGTCATCACCGCGTCGTGCTCGTGGGTAACCTGGCACCTTTGGAGGACTTTCAACGATCCTGGGTGCGGCCTGTGGGTTACCTGGCACCTTTGGTGGGCACCTTTGGTAGGCGAAGTCCGGGGCTGGACCAGCGACAGGACGGGCCGATCCGTGTAGCGACGTGCTACACGAGATGAAGCAACGTACGACACGTGCCTGCCGCTGATCGGATGCACTTCTCCCACTTGCCGGTGCGCCTCGAGTGCCCTTGGTGGTGTCCGCGGCCGGCTAGATGCTGCTCATCGGTTCACGAACTCACAGTCCTTGAGGTACACCCTGTCGGTCATGCCGGTCTTGTATTCGATCGTTCCTGTCATGACGGTTCCAGCGCGCTGGTCCAACGCTGCTGGAGGTATCAGGTCGCTCGCTTCGCCGTTGCCAGCCAGACGGCAGCTGACCGCGGCCTCGCCCAGGCCATCGGTCTCTCGCTCTTGCAGCTCGACCTCGGTCACCGTGCCGTCTTTGAGGCGCGACGTGCTGCTTCCTTTGAGGTAACCCTCCACGGTCACCTTCTGACCGTTGAGCGCGTAGACCGCCTGATTGAAGGCGTTTAGCGGGATGGGGACGGGTTGTTTGGGATCTGCAGCCACAGAAGAATCGAACGCTTCCCCGACGGAGACGACCCTGCAGTCATCGAGTCGCACGGGGTCTGTCCCGCGCCGTTCGAGTGACCGGATCTTTGCTGCGACCACGACAGGCGTGGACTTCGTGACCTTGTGGCGGGTGGTGTCTTTTGGCCAGCACTCGACGATCTGCTCGGCCTCACCGCTAGTTGGTGCGGGGACCAGAGTGACTCGCATACCAAAAGATCCTTCCTCGTCACCGTCGAGCCAGGGGTAGCCCCCGATCAGAACGCTTTGGCCAACCCAGCGGACGACCGCGTCGCGCAGCACAGCCGCGTTGACGGGCTCCCCTGAAGTCAACGTCGTGACGTCGACAGACGCAGTGATCGGAGTTGCGGGCTTGGATGCGACCGCCGTTTCGGGCGTTGGTTCAGGTGCTGCGGGCTCGGCCGAATGGGTTCCCGGAGCCACGTTGGAAGTTGGAGTGGGATCGTTGGCTGGTGGATCCGAGACCGAAGCGGCCGCAGCTGCGGGCTCGGGCCCGTTACCGCAACCGATGAGAATTCCGGCAAGTAGTAGGGCCGTGGCCGACAAACAGAGCAGACTCTTGGTGTTCTTCATGTTCCGTCCTTTCAGTCGATGGCAATTCGGGTGTCGGTGAATCCGTCCTGAGGTCTCGGCTCCGCGCAGTGCGCACGTGCGCTCCCGAAGACCTCGGCAAGCTCAACCCGTCCTTCGCCGCCGTCCAGCTCACCTTGAAGACGAGGCTCCTCCTACTCGCCGCCCCCTGTGCAGGAGTCGTGCGATCGGGACTCGCTTATCGCAGGTTTGTGCGTCAGCGCGCTGGCGATGGCGATGAACTCTGTTCGAGCGTCCTGCTCACGGGGAAGAGCAACCGGCATGCCAGCGTCACACCACGTGCTTCAGCGAGGTCGACGCCTCTCCGGCATCCTCTGCTCGGCTCTGGCGAGACAGTCGATGGCGACTTACCGGCAGCTTGGACTGGGGCGCAGGCCGGTGGTGGGTAACTGGTGGGTAACCTGGCACCTTTGCTGGAGGACTGCTGTCCTCGCGAGAGCACTCGAACGCCAGGCGCCTAGAGCTCCGAAATGCGAACGCGTGATCCACCGCGCTGCGGCAAGCCGGACGTTGCCGGAAGCCGTTTCCCGCTAAGCCGATCAGGATCCTCGACGCTGCATCTTGCGACGAGTCTGCTGGTGTGGAGTCTGCTGGTGCCGGAAGTCGTGATGCTGAGTGTCGATCGGAGGATCAGAGCTTCTGTCAGAGAGCTGGGATTCGAGCCCCTGCCTGCTCAGGCGAAGCCAGGAGCGTAGCGCCAAGTGCTCTTTGCCGGACTCGAGGGCTAGCGAACGCCCTGGTAGGTTCCACGAATCCGCACCGTGACGGTGACGGTCTCATCGCTGCGGTTACGCCAGAACCATCCGTGTGCACCTTCGGAGATGGCGGTGAACTCGCCTTCGACTTCGGTTTCAGCGCGCCCTTGCCGGTAGCTGTGCGAGCGGCCGTCGGGACCGTTGTCGGTGTGCAGGTCCGAGTTGAGATGGCCGGTGTCCACCGACCACTCGTAGGTAGCGACATCTCCCGGCTGCATGACGAGCTTGATCTGTTTGCCTTCGGCCGGGGCGAGAGTGCGGGTGAACGTGTCGCGCCAGCCGGATGGGTCCACAGTGGGCTCTGTATCGGCAGAGACAGCGGAGTCAGCAGAGTCGGCGTCGTCGGCCGGCGTGGCGGCGTCGGTTGCTGGGCTCGCGACGTCTTGATCGCTGGCTGCGATTGATGCCGCCTCGTCTGCCGCGGCCTCCTCAGCGAGCTGCTGCTTGATCTCTCCCATCTCGGTCAGGCCAAGGACACGGCCGACGCCCGTCGGGTCGAGACCGTATTCGGACGGCAGCACGACAGCTACCAGGATGACGGCAGCTACGACGGCAGCGATGATGGTCGATCGGACGAGTTGTTTCGTGCTCGGCAGGTCGGCGCGAGAGGGGAGGTCCGAGTTGTACATGGGGAGTGGTGCTGTTGCCTTGTTGGTGAACGGCAGATGGGCGCTGTGCTCAGGAAACGAAGTAGCCGGTGAGCTGGTAGCCGACCAGGACAAATCCTGCAGTCATCATCACGACGTTGGCGACGTAGGCATGGCGAAGGAAGCTCTCCGTCCGACGCCAGTAGCTCATGGCGATCAGGACCCCTCCGAGTGCCAGCAGCTGGCCGATCTCGACGCCGACGTTGAAGGCGAGCAGGTTGGGAAGCAGACCATCCGGAGAGATCTCGTAGTCGAGGATCTTTGACGACAGCCCGAAGCCGTGGCAGAAACCGAACAGGAGCGTCGCTAGCTTGGTGTCGGGCTGGTAGCCAAACCAGCACTGGTAGGCGCCGAGATTGTCGAGCGCTTTGTAGACGATGGAGAAGCCGATGATGGCGTCGATGATGTAGCTGTTGATGCCGAAGTTGAAGTACACCCCGGCCAACATGGTCACGGAGTGGCCGACGGCAAACAGGCTCACGTAGATCGCGATGTCGCGCATCTTGTAGAGAAAGAAGATGACGCCGAGAAGGAAGAGAACGTGGTCGTAGCCGGTCACCATGTGCTTGGCGCCGAGATAGGCAAAGGGGATCAGCTTCACCCCGGTCACTTCCTGGATGTAGCCCTTGTCGCCGTCCGCTACCGCGTGGGCCATTGCGGGCGGACTGGACGCGAGGACCAGAAGCGCGAACAGGCAAGTGGCCAGAAGGAGCTTCTGGGCCCATAGCGACCTGTTGTTGTGACGGCGTTGCCTCATGGGGCGGATCATAGAAGACAACATCGTCGTGGGGGCTGCAGACTCGTGCCAGGTCTGCATCACCGTGGCTGCCGAGTTGCTCAATCCACCGGTTGCCAACGAGCCAAGGGCCCCTCGAAGCCGTCTTGGAAGATGAGTCCGGCGCTGGGCCTTCGGCTGGCCCATGGATCCCAGTCGAGGCTCGGTGACTGAGGGTCCGGTCGGAGCCAGGCCACCCAAACGTCGCCGACCGAGTTCGCGACGATCGCCGGAGCGTCGTCGGCATATTGATCGGTGTGCCCCGACGCATCGGCGAGCAGTACGGGCGCAAGAAGGGGCGGGGCACCGAGAAGCGGGACGTCCGTGTAAAGGACGTCGAAGTCCAGGCCCGCGGTGCCGCCGAGATCGAGGTCGCTGATCCAGGCCAGGTGCAGCCTGGCGCCGCGCTGAAACCCGACGAGGGAGCGGTCGTTGGCCACGTCGAAGTACTGGCCGAGCAGGAGCGGCTGAGGAGCGGTCCAGGACCCGGCGTCGCGCCTCGAGATCAGCAGGTCGTTGTCGAATCCTTCGCCGCTGACGTTGGCATCGGAGATCCAGACGACCAGAGGGCGACCCAGTCCGTCGTCTGGCACCAGGACCGGTGCCCGGGAGCCCCATGTCGCAGGGCCGATCGGCTCCGCGGGAGTCCACCACGTCGTGGGATCCCGCCGCGACCAGAAGACAGCCGGTTGTGACGTGGAGGGATCGATGGCGACGAAGGCGACGTGAGGCGCCTCACCGTCGAGCGCGAGACTCACAGCCGAATGGAGAGGGGCGTCGGCGTAGTTGCCTGGAATCTGAGAGCCGCTTCCCCAGCCGGAGGACGAGTTGTCGTAAGCGATGATGCGCCCGGACGCGCTTTCGGCCCAGGCCACGTGAACCACGTTGGTGTCACTGACGCCCACAACCGGCTCGAGGTCGTGGTCGAAGTCACCGTCGTTGCTCACTCCCGACCAGGCGACGAGCTCAGGCTCCGACCAGGTTTGGCCGTCGTAGTGACTGTGAAAGACGTCGTAGTCCGGACCCCAGAAGGGGTGATCGCTGCTGAACACCAGATCGACCTCGCCGCCTGGAGCGGTGGCCGCGGCGGGATTGATCTGGTTGGACATGCAGCAGAACATGACCGACTGACCGGTCCAGTAGTCCTGCTCGCCCAAGAAGCGTGACCTGGCCAGGAGCCAGTGTGACCGTTGCTCGTCGAAGATCGGAAAGATCGAGAGCAGACCCTCGGACGTCTCGGCGAGTGTTGGGGCGCGGTCGTCGAGATCGTCGATCTGCCAATTGCTTCGCAGGGCTTGCGGGTGCTCGAAGAGGAGGCCCGTCCCCAGCGAGTGGAGAATGTCCCAGTCTCCGCCTATCGTGTTGCCGAGAGTGTTCTGGCTGTTCCACATCGCGCTGATGAGGCCATCGTGTTTGCAGGCGAGATCAGGGTTCTGATCCCACTCGCCTGGACCATCGAAGGCTCCGTGGCCACCGACGAGAACGGGCGGGCTGAACCGGCGGTCGACGTCGTTCGGGTTGCTCGAAGCCACGTGCGCGATATCCGAATCCACACCGGTGTCCGAGCGTTGCCAGACGACGTGTAGGGCTCCAGAGCCTTCCAGGCACAGCGTCGGTTCGATCTCGTCGAGAGACTCGGAGCCGGCGTCACTGTTGACGAGCACTCGTGGACTCAGGCGGTCGACCGACTGGTAGGCACGATGGTGGTAGAGCTGCCAGCCAGCGTCGAATGCCGAATACACCACATGGAAGACCGGCAGTCCGTCTGCTCTCCTCGTCGGCTCGATCGCGAGACTGTTGGGTAGCGTCGAGGGGTGAGGTCCGAAGGGAACCTGCTCTAGGTAGACCAGTTCACCCCAGGACCAGTTGCCGAAGCCATCGTCGGAGTACTGCCTTGCGGTCAACGAGTGGACGTCTGAGTCCCAAGACGCGACGACGAGCGATCCACTAGCGTCACTCGCCAGCCGGAGGCCGCTTTCGTTGCCACTGCCCGATTGCGGAGCCTCGTCGCTGAGCACCTCGGGACTGCTCCAGCCGGTCGACGTGCGCTGCGTCCACAAGACGTCTCGGTCAGACTCGCCAAAGCGCGGATCGGCTCCCTCCCAGGCCACCAAGGGGTGTCCCTGCGGTCCTGCCAGGAGCG
Source organism: Thermoanaerobaculia bacterium (assembly GCA_028285365.1). Classification (GTDB taxonomy): domain Bacteria; phylum Acidobacteriota; class Thermoanaerobaculia; order Multivoradales; family Multivoraceae; genus JANQPS01. The sequence continues at coordinate 10,809 of JANQPS010001044.1, forward strand.
CCGGTCTGAGATCGTCGGAGGCGTTGTTGGTAAGACCAATTGCCGGGGCTGACCAGCTGGTCGCGCCGGTGGGAAGCTCGGCGAACAGGATGTCCTCGTCGATACCGAGTCCGTCTGCCGCGAAGTTGGTCGACCACACGCAATAGAGGGTGCCATCAGGCGCGATGGCGATTTTGGGGTCACGGTCCCACGCGGTGTCTACCTCTCCGTAGTGGCGATTGACGAGGATAGGCGGTGTCCACCCGGTGCTGTCGTTGCGGACGTACCAGATATCGGGATCGGTGTCGGCGACGCCGGAGTGATCGTGAGCACTCGAGAACACGGCGTGGATGCTTCCATCTGGGCCGAAGAGGTGATCGATCCCGAAGTCGTCGCCGCTGTCGACAGAGGCCGAAGCCATGAGTGGCGCGGGTGGCAGGAACTGAGCTGATGCCGGAGCCAGGCAAGCGAAGAGACACAGGGCAGCCAAGGCCGTGCTGCTCGTGATGGCCGCCGTTTCGTTTCGATGGGACACTGCGCGCTCCTTCTTCGTCTCGGACCGTGTCGGCCGCCCGCAACTCTTCGGTTCGTTGCGCAGGGGCGGCTCTTGACTCCGTAGTAGAGACGCGAAGAGTGCGCACAGAGTCCGCAGTGCCCGTATCGGTCGTCAGCGAGGGCTGGCTCCCTCGTCGACGCTGAACACGGTCCGGAGACCGATCCTTCAGAAGAGCCCTCTTAGAAGAGCCCAATTAGAAGAGCCCAATTAGAAGAGCGGAGTGGGAATGTCGCCCCAGAGGACGTGGGGAATGGGTTCGTCTACCCTCGTGACGACTCCGGCATCCAGGTCGATGTGTGCGAGGACGAGCGGCTCGCGGCCGTAGGCCTTGAGCACGATGTCTCTGCCGGTAGCGTGGGGGTGATGTGAGCGAGGGGCGACGAAGAGCACCTTGAAGAGCGAATCCGAGAATTCGGCCGGGGTGTCGTGGCCATGTGATCCGGGCGGATGGGGCTCGGCAGGGATATCAGCGAGATACCAGCTCTCAGGCAGTACGTAGGCGATGAGTTTCGTTGAAGAGGCCACCTTCTCGCGCACGACTTCGTGAGATCGCGCCGTCTGTACGGCCTGCAGCAAGCGCTGGTCGGGTAGTGGAGCCGGGGACAGCGTGGCGAGGTCGTCTTGAAACACGGCGGGTACCTGAGAGAGCGACCAGCTCCGAAGCGCGAAGCCGCCAGCGATCGTCAGAGACAGAGAAACCGCGCACACCATCACACCCTGCACCCCCTCCAGCCGCAGGGGCCACATCGCCTCGATGGACCTTGGCAGGAAGCGGCCGGTCCGAGACTCGATCGCGAGGTACGCGTCGCCGAACCGATCGCGACATATCCGTTCTTCGTGTCGAGCCAGCGCTGCATAGACAAAAAGCATTGCGACGAAGCTGATGAGGACCAGGAAGCGAGGCCACATCAAGACAGTACCGGCCCCGGCGACGATGAGGGCGGAGTACTGGGGATGTCGGATGTATCGATAGATGCCGCCGGCCACGGCGCCTCGCCCGGTCAGCTTGGCGCCGTAGATCTGGACAAAACCCACCAGGAACGCCGCGATTCCGCCGAAGGCGAGAACCATGCCGATGGCGGACATTTGATCGATGACAAAAACCCCCGTCGTCGAGTAGTGCGGCAGAAAGAAGGACGTGAGCCAAGAGGTGGCTGACGAGGCGTGCAGCACGTTCAGCACGGGACCGTAGGCCGAGTAGAAGTAGAGCGCGGCCGGAGAGATCATGAACAGGATCTCGAAGACGAACGCGGCCATCGCGAGAAGCGCCGCCGGTCGGGCCAGGCGTGACACGCTGTCCGATGCTGGCTGAGCAGCTTCGGTGGGCTCCTCGTGGCGATTGCGCGTTGCTCCGGGCCTATCGGTCGAGGATGTGACTGAGGCGGAGGATGTTTCTGAGCTCATCGCGGATCTCCTGTGAAGGACTGCGGAAAGAGGAGACGACCAACCGCCATCCTCTTCCCGGACCTACGCCTGGCGCGCAGCCGGGTGAATGAGCTGCGTGTGATCTACGGATGATCTGAGTGTGAGTCGGGACTCCAGCTCACCAAGACACGAGCCCAGACCCTTGAGTGACCCTCTCCACCGAGAGCCATCGCTGCTCATCTTCGGCAGGTCACCCGCCGGTTCCCGCCGAAGGGTGTCGTCCGTGGATGCGACCGTCCGCTCAGTCGCCGTCCCTGGTGTTTGGCGTCAGCTGGAACCACGCTTCCAGTGATGAAAGCGATGAATCAGACAGTCCTCGGCCTCGATGCCCAAAGCGCCGTGTACCGCTCTTGCTGCCGCTCGATCGAGCGACGATCCGGCGACGAGGTCGGCGGCGAGCCCACCGAACAGGAGGCCGAGGCAGGCCGCGGCCAGGAGTCGACGATCGACCCTCGAGCCACGCGCCGTCCTGGTCACGTGCCCCGGGTCGTTGCCGACCACTTCGACGAATCGGTAGCCGAGCCCCGGGAGAGTCTCGACGTAGCGCGGGGTCGTGGCGCTGTCGTCGAGCGCTCGTCGCACCTGGCGAACGTAGAAGTTGATGCAGCGGTCGAAATCGACGTGGGTTCCGGGAGCCCACAGTTCCTGTCTCAGGGCCTCGCGCGTGACCACGACTCCAGGCTCTCGTGTCAGCAGGTCGAGAACGCGCCCTGGCTGGCGCTGGAGGCTGATCGTTCGGTCTTTTTGCCGAAGCTCATAGCTCGCCGGGTCGAAGCTGAAGTCGTGGAAATGGCGCATCATCGTGGCCCCTCCGTCGTGTCAGGTCTGCCCGAGACCCACCGCTCAGGCGTCTCTACCGCTCTCAAAAAGAGACGCCGCTGACGCTCCGTGGGTTACCTGGCACCTTTTTAAGGTGTTGGTGGGGTTGGGTTTGGGGGCGGGTGTGCGCTGTGGGCGCGTGGTGGCGTTGATCTCATCGGGACCGCTCGAATCCTCTGAGCGGGCACCTTGGGAGGAATGCCATGGAATCGTCCAGTCGCCGATCACCTGTCTCGACGTCGCTCAGCGGGCGCCGGGCAGTCCTATTGCTGATCCCGGGGCTCCTCCTGGCTACGAGTTCCACATCGTGGGCTCACTGGACGAAGTTGAGCAGTGGCGCTTCTTACAGCGATGTCCTGACGGACTACGTCGTCAGCCCGGATGGCGAGTGGGTGGTCTACTGGCACGACCGCGACGGCGAAGACGTCTACGAGCTGTTCAGCGCACCAACCAGCGGCGCCGGTCCTGACCGCAGGATCAGTGGGCTTCTTCCGGCCGGCGCGGTGGTCCCGAGAGAGATGGCGATCACCCCCGACAGCAGTACGGTCGTCTACGTCGCCGAGCAGGAGACGACTGATGTGCGTGAGCTGTTTGCGGTTCCGATTGCCGGTGGCGCCATCACCAAGCTCAATCACAATCTAGCTGCAGATCACGGAGTCAAGGACTTCAAGATCAGTCCGCTGGGCGATCGCGTGATCTACGCGTTGTGGACGACCTCGTCGAGCTACGACGACATCTACACGGTGCCGATAACGGGCGGAACGGCTGAGAAGCTCAACGGCGCGGTGACGCAAGTCATCACCTATGACGTCAGTCCGCTCGGGGACTATGTCGTGCATCACGGCTGGACGGGTGGTTCGACGGAAGAGCTCTACAGCGGTCCGATCGACGCGAGCGCCCCAGCAACCAAGCTCAACGGCGCGCTCGTGACGAACGGCGATGTCTGGTCTTTTCAGATCAGCCCGCTAGGCGACCGAGTGGTCTATCGCGGCGACGTTCAGGTGAACGACAAAGTCGAGATCTATAGTGTGCCGATCGCGGGGGACACGTCGGTCAAGCTCAACCACACGCACATGCTCAGCACCGGAGAGATCAAGAGCTTCGAGATCAACCAGCAAGGGACGCACGTTGCCTATCTGGTCGACGAAGTGGACAACTTCTACCGAGACCTCTGGGTGGCTCCGATTGCCACTAGCGGTGGCGCCAACAGGATGAATCAGCGTCGGGGCTCTGGGGACACGGTGATCAACAGCTACAAGTTCAGCCCACTGGGCGACCGAGTTGCGTTCCTCTACTACGAGTGGGACACCGGTGGCGGACCCGATCACATCGAGCTCTACACGAACGCGATCGCGGGTGGCAGTCGCGTCAAGCTGAACACGGACCTGGATCCCCAGGGAGACATCGACGACTTCCAGTTCACCCCCGACGGCCAATGGGTGCTGTATACCGGGGACCCGGACGACTCGCTCTGGGTGATTCTGTATCGGGCGCCAGCTGCGGGCCCGGCCGCTGACGAGATCGTCGCACTCAACGAGATTCCTTTTGGCCAGTGGTACATGGACACGGAGCGCGATCGTGTCGTGCTGGCGGGCAACGATCCGTTCCTCGACAACATCGTGCGTCCCTGGACCATGCCGCTTTCGTCTCCCAACCCGTTTGGTGGCGACGAGCTGGTCGACGACTCCGAGTTCGACGCCGATGGTGACGTCACCAGACTCACACCGTTGCCCAACGGGCGGGTCGTCTATGTTGCCGACCAGGAGTTCGACAACGAGTTCGAGCTCTACGTCGTCCTCACCAATGACCTCTTCTCGGACGGCTTCGAATCGGGTGATGCCCTAGCCTGGACGTCACCCTAGCTACGAACCGAGCTCGCAGCCGCCGAAGGCACTGGTGTCTCGAACCGGAGCGAACGACTCGCCGAGAGAGTTCTCGTAGCGACGGGTCTCGCCGGTCAGCGAGTCGGTGACGGTGAGCTCCACGCCGACATCGGTCAGGCCTCCGGCAAACACCCAGAAGCTGCCGGCGAAGTCGCACGCGTCGAGCACTTTCACGATGACCTCGAGGTTGTCTGGCTCGAAGAACCAGAAGAATCCGGTGTCTGAGGAGAGTGGTACGGCTGTCGCGTCGTCGCTATTGCCCTGAGGAGCGTTCCAGGTCGCTTCGACCCTGAAGCGACCGCCCGAGAGGCACAGAATCGTGCTGCTCGCGATGCAGGTGTCGGTGGACCCGGCGGAAGACGCACGAACGGCACTCCGCGACGCCTCGACCGATCGAGCCAGGACCGTCTCACGCGTGCTCGCGGCTTCGTCCGGCTCGGGTGCTGGCCGATCGAGACTGCAGGCCGAAAAGGCTGAGGTGTCGAGGATCGGCTGGAACTCGGTACCCAGATCGTTGCGATAGCGACGCACCATGCCTCCGAGTCGGTCGGTGACGGTGATCTCCACCTCGACATCGGTCAGGCCGGCGGCAAACACCCAGAAGTGATCAAAGACGTCACATCCATCGAGCACCTTGACCACGATCTCCACGTTGTCTTCGGAGAAGAACCAGAAGGCGGTGGTGTCGTTGGTGAGCGGTATCGGATGGCCCACTCCTCGGTCGCCAAGGTAGTCGAGCCAGTCGACCGTGACGGCGAAACGCTGATGGTCGAGGCAGATCTCGCTGGACGTGCACGTCGGGTCGCCTGCTACGAAGACGTCGACAGACTCGTTGAAGTCGTTGGGGACGAGGCTCGAGCTGGAGCTTTCGATGACCAGCTGGTCGCCGACGTGGCCCACTAGACGAGTCCAGTCGCCTCCATCAGGAGCCGGGTTGTCGGTAGCCAGCAGCAGCTCGCTGCGTCCACTCAGTCGGTCGTAGCGATAGACGCCGTCAGCGTTTTTCCAGATCACGCTGTTGCCGTCGCCGCTCAGATGACCGGAGTCGCTGCCGACCGCCATCCTTGGATCGTCTGGAAGATGGCTGATCAAGCGCGTACTGCGAGAACTCTGGTCGTAGAGGTAGAGGTTGGTGGTGGACGTGATCGACTGCTCGAGATCGGCCACCACGTCTTCGGCAACGCTCTGGAACAGGACGAAGCGACCGTCGCCGCTGAGACCCGCGAGTGTAGAGCTCCCGGTACTCGTCCGAGTGAACGAGTTGGCAGCGTGGCTGATCAGACGGGTCTCTCGTGTGACCCGGTCGTAAGAGTAGACGTCGAGGTCGCCGAGCTGCGTATCGATCTGCCCCTGAATCAAGTTTGCTCCAAAACTCGTGAACACGACGTGGCGACCATCGGCTGAGAGCATGGGGTCCACTCCGGAGGCCGCTCGATCTCCAGTTGCAGTGCGGCTGACAAGGTCGGCTTCTCCGGTCGAAAGGTCGGTGAGGTACACATCGAAGAAGTCGTTGTCGTCAACCACTCCATCAACTGCTATCGGTGCGCCGTGAGAGTAGGCCACGTATCGCCCGTCGGCGCTCGGGCTGGGCGCTACGACGCTGTCGTGCCAGGTCGCACCAACGGCATTGGTGATGCTGCTGACCTGGATCGTCGTGTCGTCCATGCGCGACCATCGGAAGAGCTCACGGATTCCCGTCGTGTCGTCGAGGCCCGACGTGAAGAAGACGTGGGATCCGTCGGGGGTCATGACGGCACTGTCGAAGAAGAGTGCATCGAGAGCGAAGTCCGGTTTGAGCAGGGTCGCTCGCCGGTCGACACGATCGTAGAAGTACAGAGCGCAGAATCTCGTGTAGCGATCGCAAGGCGGGAACCCACTCGGCCCTTCGAAGTCGTCCACCAGATCGGCGGCTGAGCCGAAGAGCAAGAGGAAACGTCCGTCAGCGTTGATCGCCCAGGGGAGGGTGTCGCCATCCGCAGTCGCCAGGGGATCGTCGACACGATGGCTCGCGAGCGACGTCATGTTCGTCGCGAGATCGTGCAGGTAGCTGTCTCGCATGCCGCCGACTTCGTTCGACTTCTGGCGATCCAGTCCAGCCACGAGATCTTCTGAGGCGCTGGCATAGACGACGTGACGTCCGTCAGCGCTGAGCAGCGCGCGTGAGCCCCCCCGGTGCGCGGTCGCTGATGAGCGCGCGGCTCTGGAGAGGAGCTCGACATCGTGGCTCGCCAGGTCGCGCGCCCACAGAGCCGGGATTGATCGTCCGGGCGAGTTCGTCGAGAGGTCGGTGGCCGAGCTGGTGAAGACGAGCGTGTCGGTGTTGCTCAGGAGCGGCCGCATGGATGGCCGATCCCCGGTCGTCGACGGGGCGTCGAAGCGGGCGCTGGCGAGTTGCACCGTTGGCGTGCCCTGATCGAGCCTCGCCCAGAACACATCGCTGCTCGATTCGGAGTCCATCTGTTGCTCGATCAGATCGCTCGCCGTGCTCGCGAAGGCAATCCTGAGGCCGTCGCGACTCAGAGAGACCTCTCTTGCTGAGACCTCCCGCTCGGGATCGTCCGAGCCATGGCTGATCAGGGTGACGGCGTGACTCGCGAGGTGGCTCAGGTAGAGGCCACCGCTGAGGACGGCCACATCCTGGTTGCTGATCGCCGCGACACATGTGGGCTCACTTCCGGGGCCGCCTTCGACTCCGTCGATCATCTCCCTCGCGGAGCTCTGGCGATCCCAGACGAAAGCCTGTGGATCGTCGAATCCGTCTGCGCCGACGACTTCCCGGTGGTAGCCGACGAAGCGGCCGTCCGGGCTGATTCGGGGAGTGGGCCCGCCGCACGGTGACGTCAAGAAGAAGGCGGCCGCGTCGACGAGCTCCAGCTCGTTACTGAGTCGGTCGTAGAGAAAGGCATTCAGTCGATCTCCCAGGACCGTTGGCACGAGGTCACGAGATTCGCTCACGAACACCAGGTAGCGGCCGTCTGCGCTCAGGACACCCTGGGGAGGCGTCGTGGTCGTCGAATCGAACGTGACCAGGTAGAAGCCGGAGCTCTCACTACCAGTACGAAGTGAAGACTCCGGGGTGTGGCTCGCAAGGGTGAGCATGTCGTCGACTCGGTCGTAGACGAAGACGTCGAAGCCTCCGTTGACATCCTCGATGCCTGCGATGAGGTCTGTCGCGATGCTGGCGAAGACGATGACCCGACCATCGTCAGAGATCCTCGCGCTGTTGGACGCGCCGTTGGCGCCCGAGATCGGTTCGCCCGTCCGCGCGCTCAACAACGTCGTCGTTCGATTCCAGCTGTCGTAGAGGAACACGTTGGGAGTGGCCTCAGTCGTGCCGGGGATGAATCCTTCGACGAGATCGGTTGCCGTGCTGACGAAGGCCACCCAGCGCCCGTTCGCGCTCATCGTCGCGCCGTAAGAGCTGGAGTTGGCCGTGGATCCGGGATCGCCTGCCTGGTGGCTCACCACGGACGTGATTCCGGTTGCCCGATCGAGAAGGAACACGTCGGTGTCGTCGTTGACGTCGGAGTTCGCGACGTTGGGTGCGGAGGTCACGAAGGCTACGTAGCGGCCGTCGACACTGAGAGCGGCGGACTCGGTACCGACGGACTCCTGCGGATCGAAGCCTTCGCCCTTGAGAGTGATGGCACGCAGGTCTTCGCTCAGCTGAGCTGTCGCGGCGGCCGATGCCGATTCAGCGAATGGAGTTGCGATTGGGGTCAGGAGTAGCAGGAAGAACAGCAAAGTGGGCTGCGAGCGAGTCGTCGGTCCTGCGATGGGCATCATCTTCGAAATCCTCGCGGTCTTCATCAGTGTCTGAGAGTGGTCGCGTGGCGAAAGCCGGATCGATCGAATGAGAATGAATGAGAATGAATGAGAAGGAGAGCCTGGCGGCGAGATGAGGCGGGGCGACATCTATGCTATTGTGACATAGAGGTGGAGGCACTGCGATGGCATCGATATTCGATTGCATGGAGCTCCCACACCGTCTTTCGATGCACTTACGAGAGCGAGTCTGCGTGGTATTCTGCGCCGCTGATGGGCCACGACTAGGGGTCCGCGAGTGATCGCGAAGAATCATCGCGAGAGATCACCGCGAGAGATCATCGCGAGAGATCAGGCGCGGCTCAATAGCGAAGGTTCGCTGTCGATGGTTTCTGTCACCGTGTGTCCGGCTCTCCGAGACGGATGAGAGGACGGGGTGAGGCACAAAATCTTCGTCAGTCGAACGGCCGAGCTGGAATCATCGGCAGCCAAGGAAGCTTCTTTCACCCGAGCCCCTGGGTCGACGACCTCACACGGCAACCCGTGAGCCTCCGGCTCACCAATCAGCCATCAAGGTAGATCAAGAATGAAGACATTCGCACTTCGAGACCACGACGAGTTGGTCGACCTGGCAGTCGATCTTGCGGTTGTCATACGCCTCGCCCTTCTCGCCTCTCTCCTGCTGGCCCCCTGGTCCTCGGCTCTGGCTCAGGAGACGCAGCCTGACTCGAGGAGCGTTGGCGATGAGCAGACGTCCGAGGCGGAAGCGCCCGTCGACAAACGAACCCTGATCCAGCCGCCCGATGGCAACTGGCTGGTCGATGAGAACGGCATGGAGTACTACGTCTACGAGTACCCCAAAGGTAGGGAAGGTGTCGAATGGCGCTGGATCGGTGAGAACCGGATTCGAGTTCGCCACGGCATCCCTTTTGATGTGATCCGGCACGACGACGAGACCTTCTGGGTCAAGATGTACAAGCCTCTGCCCCGTCCGACGAAGCCGAGAACGCAGGCAGAGATGGACGCCGCCGCGGGGCGCCCGCCGCGGCTGACGCCCGAGCAGGTGCGAGAGACGGTGTGCCCGGCGACCCCTCTGCCGAGCAAGCGGCTCACATTTGCGCCCTACGATCGCGGCTTGCCCAAGACAGGACAGTGGCGCAATGGCTTCGAGCTGGCTGACATGAACGGCGACGGTCATCTCGATATCGTCCATGGCGCGGTTCGCAAAGGTCGGCGGAAACCGACGGTGTTTCTGGGGGACGGTCAGGGAACGTGGCGCGAGTGGCCAATCCGGACGTCGCGTGTTCGGCTGGACTACGGCGACGTTGCCGTCGCCGACTACAACGGTGACGGCCACCTCGACATCGCCTTCGCAATGCACATCGTCGGCGCGATGGTTCTGATGGGTGACGGTGCCGGCAACTTCACCGCTGCGCCCGAGGGCCTCGATCAACCCGACTGGGCCAACCCGGACAGCCCCCTCGGGAAGAGGGCTGCCTGGTCGGGACGAACCGCGAGCGCGGCGGACGTCAACGGCGACGGCCGGATGGATTTTGTCGTTCTGGGTGAAGGTCTCCAGGGACTCTCGCCAACCAGTCTCGTCGAAGGCGATCCGATCACGGCGGCCGGCATCACTGCCTACATGAACCAGGGAGACGAGCAGGGCATCACGAAGTGGAAGGCCGAGCGTCTCACGCCGTTCGGTGGGGGCGACTCCATGCAGGTGGTCGACATCGACGGCGACGGCGACAGCGACATCCTCCAGTCCATGAACGTCATGAGGGGACGTGATCTCGTCGTCCTGCAGACCGAACCGGGCCAGTTCGCGGCGACGGAGCTCCCGTCACTTCCGCCGCTGCTCGGTGCAGCGTACGCCATCGCCGCAGCCGATCTGGACGGTGATGACGTGCTGGAGATCGTGACCGGTTTCAATACCCCGGAAGCGCGCGGGAACTTTCCGCTGAACTCGCTCGCCATTCACGACCGAGCCGACGGCGTTTGGAACGCTCAGGTGCTCGACTGTTGGGAGACCTTTGGTCTTCCGGGCTCCCTGACGACAGGTGACCTCAACGGCGATGGCCATCTCGACGTGGCGGCCAGCACCAAAGACTCTCAGCTGTTGTTCTACCTGGGAGACGGTGCCGGGGGCTACACCAAGGTCGAGCATGATCTGGTCCAGCAGCAGCAGAACTGTGCCGCATTCGACCTGACCCTCGAAGACCTCAACGGTGACGGTCGTGACGAGGTCCTGGTTGGCTTTGCCGGTGAGGACAGCATCGTGTCGGGTGTTGGTGTCATTCGTGGCTGTGAGCGTCAAGGCAGCTTCAGGGTGTGGTCACCCGTGCCCGAGCCCGAAGCCGGCGACTGAGCTTCGATGGCGAGCCGTTTTCGAGGCGGTGCGTTCTATGGGTCGTCAGGTTCAGAGGGGGAGTCGCACCTGCTCCCAGGACCTCTGAGCCAATTGGTCCTTGAAGCTCGATCGAGATCGCGTAGAATATGCGCGGAAGGCAATGTCTCGCTCTCGTGTCGGTTTGCGCTATCGAGAGATTGGTAAGAGAGATTGGTAGAGATTGGTATCGAGAGATTGATACGAGGGATTGTCGAGACTGCTGACGGCATCGAGGGATCGGACGGCCAGGACCTCGGTGCTCGACCGAGACTGGCCTAGACGAGCACCATGAACGCACGATTCCGCTGCACCGACCCCATCGAGCTGGCCTCGCCGGATGTCCAGCGGCAGTGGCAGATCGCCCAGGCTGCCCTGGCTGATGGTCTGCTGGAGGAATCGCTCGAGCACATCGATGCGGCACTGGATCGCTGCGGCGAAGACGCCGATCTGCGCGCCAGGTTGTGCTGTGGTCGCGCCGCCATTCGCATCGAGCTCGGGCTCGAGGTCGATGCGGACGAGCTACGCGATCTGCTGATGAAGAGTGCGGAGCCGGTGAATCAGCATCTCGCGGCCTACCAGCTGGCGCGCATGCTCGATCTCACCAACCGTCCTCGAAAGGGACTCTTCTACGCCCAACTCGCCAAGGACCAGGGAGGTGTGGTCGGGGTGCCCACGTGGCTTGCCTACGCCCACAATCTGACCGGCAACCTCTTGATGCGGCTCAGCCGCTTCGAAGAGGCGCGCTTCGAATATCGTCGTGCCGTCGAGCTTCATGCCCACGCGGATCTCGTGTGGATGTCGCATCTCTCGTCCAATCTCGGATACTGCGAGGTCGTACTGGGTGAAACGCGTCGCGGGCTCGAGCTGCTCTACGGCGCCTTGAGGCGAGTGCGGCGACACGCAGCCGCCCGTTACGAGCTCTGTCCCGAACTGGATCTCGCCTTCGCACTGCTCTGCGTCGATCGGGAAGACCTGGCGCTCAAGCACGCGCGTCGTGGTCTCGTTCTCGCCGAGGACTTCGAAGAAGAACAGCACATCGACAACGCTCTTTTCCTGGTCGCTGAGTCTGCCAAGAGAATGGGGCGTGTTTTGGAGGCGCGTCGGTCGGTCGAACGGCTCGCTGAGCGTCGCGGTCAGCCGGAGGCGGCTGACATGCTGATGATGCTCGACACGCTTCCACTCGTGAATCTGAAAGCTTGAGCACGGTCATGACCAACTCCAGAGAACCTTCATCGCCGAGACTGACGATGCGCACCTTCTCCTTGGCCGCCATGGTGTGCCTGGCCATGCTGCTCTGCGCCACGAGCGCCGTTGGTCAGGTGCTCGACAGCAAGCTCGGAAGAGGTGGTCGGCTCTATACGCTCCAGGCCGGAACGTACGGAGACATCTTTGCGGTTGGTGCTGGCGACGATCAGCTACTGGCGCTCATCGTTTCGGAGCCTGGCAAGGCGGTCGACCGCCTCATCGTTCCCGGGACCGAAGACCGGTATCCGGAACACTCGCCCAGCCTGGTGTACTACGACGGCGATGACCGTGTTTTTGTCGTCTGGGAGACCAGAGTCAACGGCATCCACTCCCGGCTGCAGTTGATCTCGTGGAGCCCCGAGCTCGGTTGGTCGGACTCCCTGGTGATCCTGGGTAGTCCGCTCACGTTCAAGCACGAGCCGCAGCTGGTAGCCACCTACGACTCGTTGACGTCTTCGAGTGGCGAGAGCGCACTGGGTGGCCGAATCGTCTTGCATCTAGCGTGGCGCGAAGATCCGGGCCGCGTGTTCTACGCGCCGATCGTCTTCACCGGCGAGTCTTTCGAAGCTCAACAGGGTCTGTTTCGCCTGGATGGACTGTTCTCGGATCTCGGTCGTCCCGTTGGCGACCGGACGCAGCTCTTGCGCGTGCAGTCAGGAATCGATGGCGCGAGTGCGGTCATCGGGTTCACCGATTCGGTGACCGGCAAGCTCCAGATCATCGACGTCCAGGTGATCTCGGGCGCGATCAGCGAGCTCGCGGAAGAGGTTCATGACTTCCTCGCCGATCCCGACAACGACAACCTCGATCTCCTGGCGAGTGCCGATCAGGCCCGGGCTCACGTCATCCACATCGGTCGCTCTCTCAATCGAGGATTGGTCGAGCTGGTAGCCAGCGAAGCCGCTGCCTTCGTGGCGGGTCAGCATGCGCTTCAGCCCGGAGCGGGCCCTCTGGCCGTTGCCGACGAGGCTCGTGCCCATGTCATCCACATCGGCGCCCGGATCGATCGCGAGGGTTTGTCGGGGGTGGCCTTCAACGGCGACAGCGCCCTCATTGGCCTCACAGATGACAGCAAGTCGACTGCGCATCA
>JANQPS010001050.1 GCA_028285365.1 Thermoanaerobaculia bacterium
CCGTGCCGCCAGGCCTCCGGCGTTTTTCGGTGACGTCGATGATTACCGCCTCGTATCGCGAAGTGGCAACGACCACGGTCGAGGTTCCTCAGCCGCCACCTCCATCTCTCTGTGTACCGTCCACCTCGGTGTTGTGCCTGGGCTTCGGTGGAAGATTTCAAGCCTCACTCATCCTGGATGGAAGAGACGGGCGTGCCGTACAGCTGGAAGCACCGGGCGCCACGCGATCTTCGACCGGGCTGTTCAGCGTCTTCGACGACGACAACATCGAGGTCACCGTCAAGGTCCTCGACGGCTGCACGATCACCGACCACTTCTGGGTGTTTGCCTCGTGGAATACGACGCTGGCCGCACGGCTCGAGGTGGTCGATCTCGAGAGTGGTGCTCGAGCGGTCTACGGCAAAGACGGTGACACGTTGGCTTTGCCGGTTGCCGACGTCAGGGCCTTGCCGTGTAGGTGACACCCGGCCCGAGAGGCAGAGCAAGGCCGTGGGCAAAGGTCCGCTTCCCACGTGCGGGTTCGTGGTGTCGAGCGTCCGTGGACGTTTGACGCAAGAATGGTGGGAGTGCTTTCTGAAAGTCCCGCCACGTGAGTCCACCGCAACACTCGACACCTGATAGCCAGACGGCGGCGTCGCCGACCGCCCGCTCCGGATGGGTGCGGCCGGTGGTCGTCGGGTTGCTGCTGCTGGGTGTCACCTATCTGATCGTCGCCAACGTCTTCCTGCTACCGAGCGTCGGCCCTGCGGTGATCGGTCGCACGCCCGAGAAGCTCACGGTCGGCTGGGAGCGAGCGTGGTCCCTGTGGCCAGGATCCGTGCGTGCTCGCGGCGTGACCGTCAGCGGCGAGAACTCAGTCAACCAGTGGTTCGTGGCACTCGACGAGGCGTCGCTGCGGGTCAGCCTCGTGGCGCTTGCAGGCAAGACCGTGCGCATCGGATCGCTCGTTGGCTCGGGTCTCGACGTGCGTGTGCGCGGTCGAGTTTCGGCCGATGAGCTGTCCGCAGAGGAACGACAGTTGGATCCCGTCGCTCTCCTGAGTGACAGGGGGTACCCGAGCATTCCGGGTCGCGAGCTGCCCACTATGGTCTCGCCCGAGCAGATCAGACCACCAGAGCGTGCTGCAGATCCGTGGACCGTGGATCTAGAGATCGAGAAGGTGACCGGACTGCGTCAGCTGCACTCGGGTGCGGAGCGCGTTGCCACCGGAGACATCGATGTCGCGGGGCGAGCGCGGCTCGTGCTGCAGAAGCGCTACCTCGACATCGAGGTCGAGCGTCTGCGCCTCGAGTCGGCACGGCTCGAGTCTCGTGGTGAGCTCCTGGCGGAGGATCTGGAGGTAGTCATCGCGGGTCGCCTGGGTCCGTTGGTGCCAGCTGAGCTCAGGGGGCGGTCGTTCTTCAGGGAACTGGACAGCTCGCTCACGGTCGAGGCCAGGGTCACCAATCTGTCGGCTTTGCGTCACCTGCTCCCGGAGCGGGCACGGGTCGACGTTGAAGGCTCCGGAGACCTGAAGGCGTCGGTCGAGGTGGACGGGGGAGTCGTTCAAGAGG
>JANQPS010000366.1 GCA_028285365.1 Thermoanaerobaculia bacterium
CCGTCGACGAGGCGCTGAGCAGAGGGGGATGGGGCCGCAAGCTCGTCATCGAGGCCGAGGCTTTGGCCCGCGAGCGCGGCTGCTTCGCCGCGTGGGTCGACACTTACGGCTTTCAGGCGCCCGGATTCTACGAACGGCTCGGCTACGAGCGTTTCGGCGAGCTGCCCGACTGTCCGCCGGGCGAGCGTCGCCATTTCTTCCGGAAGAGGCTCGACCGCTGAGGTGCGGCCGGCGCCAACTCGGAGTTCAGATCTGAGACTGACCGAAGTTCTCGATGCCGATCCGTTCGATCAGCTCCAGCTCGGTCTTGTTGTGGTCCTGGTGCTCTTCCTCGTCCGTCAGGATATCACGGATGAGGTCACGGCTAACGTAGTCGCCGTGCTTCTCACAGATCGCGATCGTCTTGCGATAGTGCTCGATGCCCTCGAGCTCCAGGCGAAGATCGCACTCGATGAGATTCTTGAGGTCCTCGCCGATATAGAGCTTGCCGAGATCTTGCAGGTTCGGCAGGCCTTCGAGCAGCAGGATGCGCTGAATGAGCCTGTCGGCGTGCTGCATTTCCTCGATGGACTCTTTGTACTCGTCTCCACTGCGCTTGTTGAAGCCCCAGTTCTCCAGCATGCGCGAGTGCAGGAAGTACTGATTGATAGCGGTGAGCTCGCCCTTGAGGGCGATGTTCAGCGCTTCGAGGACCTCCGGGTGACCTTTGACCGGGGTCGGATCTGGCATTCAGACGGCTCCTTTGACGAGAGGGTCTACACTCTCGGCACGCCGCTCGCGGGCGTGCTCCACGATCTCGCGCATGGTCGCGACGCATGCCCCGCAGCGCACACGGCAGCCGAGCTGCCGGTAGACGCAACCGGGTCCGCGCGTCTCCGGCCTCGACGCGATTTCCCGACACTCGCGCTCACGCAGCGCGTTGCAAAGACAGACGATCATCCGAAGCCCACCCCTCAACACTCGTCCGGCAGCTACGCGGCGCCCTCTCGACGGTCAACGCCACCTGCTGACAACGCGCTTGGACCGATTCTAATCCCCTCGCCAACTATCGCTGGGGACAGGAGCGGTGGTTTCGAGCGTCGACCGGGCTGCGACGATTTGGTGAGCGCTCAGACGTCGACGCCCGCCTGATCGATGCTGCGGAGCGTCCACTCCACCGTGTCGCGCAGCGACGAACCGAGCGCCTCGTCCATGGCGACGATGATGCTCTCGAGCGCCGTGCTGGCCGCCGGCTGGGTGCTCTCGAACGACGCGTTGCCAACCTCGTCACGGCGCGGCAGGCGCAAGAGGCGCACCTGCAGTCGGACCCGGACCAGGGGCGGCTCGACCGGGTTCGCGTACTCGGCCTGGAACTCCCGGATGTTGACCCGGAGCGCCCAGTCGGCGCGGGCACCGAGCGCGCCGGAGCCGAAGGGCTCGACGCTGCCTGTGTTCTCGAAGCTCTCGACCAGGAGCGTCTGCACCATCACCGGAAGCACCTCGATCCAGGTGGCGCCGGCGAAGTACTGAAGCGTGGTGGGCGTCGGCTTGAGCGCGATGCGCGCGGTGTTGAGGCCGGCCGCGGCGGTCGGGATCTCGATCTGGAGACCTGCGCGCCTCAGGTCCGGGAGGTCGGCGTCGAAGGTGCTCTTGGGCGTCAGCGCGTAGAGTTCCGGCGGCTGGCGCGTGGCGAGGCTCATGGCGGCGCAGCCGGGTGTGGCGGACGCCGCGAGGACGGCCAGGACGGAGCGACGATGAATGATCATTCGGCCTGAAAGCCCTTGAAGCTGCCACCGAGAAGAAAGCCCGCCGGGTCCCTCTCGAACTCGCGGGTGAT